>WFRQ01000446.1 GCA_015486425.1 Deltaproteobacteria bacterium
AGGACCTTGCCCTCTGGCCTAACCTCACTGTTATGGAAAATGTACTGTTATGCATGGACAGAACCCCTGATGCACGCAGGCAGGCTCTGAAGAGCCTCTCCATATGCGGCATTGACCACATGGCGCATAGATACCCTGGGGAGTTGTCAGGGGGCGAACAGCAGAGACTGGCCCTTGCACGGGCGCTTGCCACCCGTCCTGACTTTCTCTTTCTCGATGAGCCGTTCAACGGTCTGGACATAGAGATAAAGAGCGGAATAATAAAAAAAATTAAGGTGCTTGCTGCTGAAAACGATATTACACTTGTACTGGTAAGCCATGATCCCCTTGAGGTTCTATCACTCTGTTCCAGTGTAATAGCGCTTCAGAACGGGACAATCGCCGAGTCAGGCAGGCTTGAAAGGCTCCTTGAGGCACCGGATTCTGATGTTCTCAAGGCGTTCAGGGAATATATGGGAACAGTCAGGGATGTATGAGTTGAGCGGTCTGATTATTTATAGGAGGAGACATGAAGTTATCAGAAGAGTGGCAGCTTTTGAACTTTTACGAAAAATTTGAAAAAATCATATGCCTGATACTTTCGTTCTTCGTGGCGCTCATAATAGTGTATGCCACTTACAAGCTGGGCTACCATATTTTTGAGCTTTTTTTCAAAAAAGGGCTTGACCCGGTGGAACACAAATCATTCAAGATAGTTTTCGGCATGATAATGGTTGTGCTCATTGCGCTTGAGTTCAAGCACTCCATAGTAAAGGTCATTGTAAATCAGGAGAGCATTGTTCAGGTAAAGACCGTGCTTCTGATTGCAATCCTTGCCATCAGCAGAAAGATGATAATCCTGGACATCAAGGCTACTCCTCCCATTACCATATTTGCTCTTGCCGCAGTGCTGCTGTCTCTTGGCCTTGTTTACTGGCTCATGCGTGAACGTGATGACCGCATGGAGAGTGATATACTCTCAGAGCCCGGCCATAAGGGTGATACAGAAAAATGGTTATAACCTAAATTGAGCGTTTCAAAATGTGGAAAATTATTTTTTCAATAAAATATAAGGAGTTACATCTATAAATAGCTCAAAGCTGAAAGCTCAAGGCTCAAAGTAAAAGGTATCTATTCAGCGTAGTGAATGGTCTTGTTTTGGAGTGACTCTGAAGAATTTCGTAGTTTTTCTTGGCGAAGCGCAGCCATAAAAATCGCGTCTGTCTGAGCGAGGTACGAGCGAGTTTCGCGATCTTGGCTGGGCGAGCCTTAGAAAAACAAGAAATTATTCACCAGAACCGAAAAACAAGACCATTTACGAACCCTCATTACCGTTAATACGCTGAACAATTACGACATTAAAAGGTTATAAAAATGCCTGACTGGGAACAGATTACCATAACCCTTCCTGAAAATTTTGCTGACATTGTGGCTGAATTTATCATCTCCGCCTCGTCCCGGGGAGTTGAGCTGCAGGACGGAAAATCAGAAAAGGAAACTGTTATTACAGCCTGGCTGTCAAATCAGGAGATGGAACAGGGGATTGGAGCGAAAATAGAAAAATTCATTGATCGCACCATGCCTGCCAGCAGAGCCCGCATTGAGTACAGTAAAATTCAGGACAGTGACTGGAGTGAGAAGTGGAAGGAATTTTTCAGGCCTGTGCGCGCAGGCAGGCATTTTGTCATAAAGCCAGGCTGGGAACCCTTTGAACCCGGGCCTGATGATATTGTTATTGAAATTGATCCGGGACAGGCATTTGGTGTCGGCACCCATGCCTCCACGGCCCTGATGCTTGAAAACATGGAGTGGTTTTGGGAACACAATGCAAATGATGATGTGTTTGCAATGGATGTGCTTGATGTGGGAACAGGCACCGGTATCCTTGGCATAGCAGCAGCCAGAATGGGGGCAGGACGAGTCATGGCCATTGACATTGATCCTGAGGCTGTGAAAACCGCGGCAAGGAATGCGCGTGTCAATGGCGTATCAGATATTATCAGCGTAAGCGCAACCCCTGTTGAAAAAATCAGGAGAAATTTCAGCCTGGTACTTGCCAATATTGACAGAAATACCCTGATGACCCTGGCGCCAGGCCTGATTTCAGTCCTGAAGCCCGGGGGCACCCTGATGATTTCAGGGATTCTGACCACCCAGAAAGAAGAAATTGCAGATTTATTTGGCAGACAGGGGCTTTCGGTTATGCGTTCCGCTTCAGGCAGCGGTGCCGGGGACAGCGGCAGGGAGGAATGGGCATGTTTAGTTCTGAAGTAACCCCCCTGGTTCAGTAACCTGTCTGCCATGGCGAGATATGAGGTAATTGTTGAAAGTGATGTTTTGCACTCCTGCGGCGGATTGCTGAAAATTTCCGGCGCTGAGGCCAGACACCTTGCCAGGGCAAGGCGCGCGCGAATCGGCGCTTCCGTAAGGGTAAAGGATGGCCTGGGGCTTTTGTTTGCCGCAAGAATATCGAATGTTTCAGGTGATGAGGTCTGGCTTGAGCTGCTTGAGGAACTTCCGTGCCAGGATGACACCATGCCTCTGATATTCATGCCTTCAGTCATCAAGGGAAATCGCATGGACTGGCTCATGCAGAAGCTGTGCGAGCTTGGAGTCAGAGAAATAAGACCTGTTATTACCAGCCGTACTGTGGCAAAATCAACTCAAGGCAGTGAAAAGTGCAGAAGGTGGCGTTCCATTGCCATGCAGGCCCTGAAACAGTGTTCAGGCAACATTCTTACCAGGATTCATGCGCCGGTGAGCCTGCATGAAGCTATTGACAATCTGGACATTACGCTCAAAATTATGCTGTATGAAAATGCTCAGGGGAAATCCCTCATGGCCCTTTTGAAGGCAATGGACCCGGCAGGGCCTGCGTGCATACTGGCAGGGCCTGAGGGAGGGTTCTCCAGGGAAGAAATAGGCCTTTGCGGTAATACCGGTTTTGTGCAGGCGTCTCTCGGAACACGGATACTTCGTACTGAAACTGCTGCGGTGACTGCAGCAGCGCAGTTCATGGCCGCCATTCAGGAGTAAGCAATGGAGGAAAAATTGTCCGCACCCAACAACCACGTACTTATCCTTGCCGGGGGCCTTGGCACAAGGCTATGGCCCAGGAGCAGAAAAATGCGGCCTAAGCAGTTCCTGAGCTTTCAGAGTTCAGAATCCATGCTGGAGCGCACCATAGACAGGATACAGCCTATGGTTTCCTGGGATCGTATCTGGGTTATTGCAAAGCCTGCACACAGGGAAGATATCCTGGAACACCTGCCTGACCTGCCGGAGAACCACATAATATCTGAACCATGTCCAAGGGGCACGGCTGCCGCCATTGCCTGGGCCGCCACAGTAATTACCAGGGCAGCCGAGCCTGACGCCATAGCAGTGCTGCCGTCTGATCACATAATCGAGGACAGGGAACAGTTCAGGGAGGTGCTGGAAGCTGGTCTGGCCTATGCAGCCATGCACCCTGTAATTGTCACATTCGGCATCAGGCCTGACAGACCGGAAACAGCCTATGGATACGTACAGGTTGACAGGAAACTCAACGATGCCCCTTTACCCTGTTATGAGGTGTGCAGGTTCCATGAAAAACCGTCTAAGGAAATGGCGGAAAAGTACATTAAAAAAGAGTCATTTTACTGGAACAGCGGCATATTTGCCTTTGCCCCAAAGACACTGTTCGAGGCCCTTGACGGATGTATGCCTGAGGCATGGAAATCTCTCAATGACCTCATGCAGAACCGCTCTGCCTATGATTTTTCATTTATAGAATCCCAGTACAGCCATATGCCCAAGGACTCAATTGACAAGGGGCTTCTTGAGCGTATTCCCGGAATATGCAAATACAAAAATGTGAAACTGGTACTTTTCCCATTTGAATTTTACTGGTATGACATGGGGGTGTGGGAGACCTATTACCAGCTTGCCACCAAGGACAGTGACGGGAATGCCGTAAACGGCTCTGCCATTGCCGTTGACTGCCATGACTGCATTGTTCTTGGCCGTGAAGGCACGCTGGTGGCAGCGTCCCACCTGAAAGACATGGCCGTAATCGCACACGGTGACGCGGTTCTCGTCTGCCCCAGGGAAAAACTGAATGAGGTAGGAGAGCTTGTAAAGGAACTTAAAAAGAGAGGCTTTAAAAGCTATTTATGATAACAGGATTTGATACCAGTGTATTCCCCAGGCTGGATTTCAGGAATCCGCCGGAATTCTGGAAAATGATAGGGGAGATAAAGCAGTTCTTCAGGGACCATGAATCAGAGATGGGGCTTGTAAATGAAAAGGCCCTGCAGTTCAAGCAGGCATTTGCCATCATGGACCCGTTTATCCAGGAATATACTGCCAAGGTCTGTCCATACTGCGGTTCGGTCTGCTGCTGTAACAAGCATGGCTTTCCGGAATTTGCAGATGTGGTGACCATTATAGCAATGGGAGGAACCGTTCCGGATTATGACCTTGATGTTGACGAAGGCGCCCTGTGCCAGTTCATTGGCGAAAAGGGATGCGTGCTTCCCAGGGTTGAACGTCCATACAGATGCACCTGGTACTTCTGCGAACCCCTGCTGCTGCAGATTGAGATAGGCCCTCCGAAACAGTACAGGGAATTCACCCAGGACGTGATGTACATGGGTCATTCAAGGGCAGAGCTTCTACAGGCTTTTTACAAGTTGTGGGAACGGAAAAAGGCAGAATCAAAATGATCATAAGCGCCAACCAGCTCACCTCGCTTCGCATACTCCTCATGCCGCTTCCGTGGTTTCTGATTTATCAGGGACAGGACGCGCGGGTGGCAGCAGTTATCATACTGTTCGTGCTTGGCTTCACTGATTATTTTGACGGCCTTCTTGCGAGAAAATACGGCACCACCCCGCTTGGAAGGCTGCTCGACCCCATTGCAGACAAAATATTTGTTGCCGTTACCCTGATCCCCCTGCTCCATCTCGGGATACTGCCTCTATGGGTGGTATGGCCTATTTTTCTCCGGGAATTCGTGGTGACTGAACTGAGGCGGTTTCTTACCCCTGGAAGGGATGAACTAAAGGTTACAGAGCTTGCAAAGATAAAAACAACCGTGCAGATGACAGGAATCGGGCTCATCTTCCTTACAGCCACGTTCACTGACAAGTCTGTGAGTTTTTTCCTGATCTATCTTGCAATGGCAGGTACAGGATGCGCCATTGCCTGGATGTGGTTCAGCCAGAGGCGTGTTCCAGCAAGGCTCTGGATTGCCATGGGCTTTCTGCTTGCAGGCCTGCTTCCACTTCTTGTATTTTCCACAGCCACCACCAACGTGATATATGGCGCCGTGCTTCTTGCCATTACACTTGCATCAGGCGCTCAATATGTGCAGGCAACGCTTCCCATGTGCATAAAACGGGGAATTGGAGCGGTGACAGGCCTGGTCCTCTCGGTTGCCCTTCCCCTTGCGCTTCTTACAGTGCTTCCTGGCGTATCGCAGGCCATGGCAGGCATCATTACACTGACTGTTGCTGTGGAATTCTGCTCTCAGGGGATGGATATGTGGGCTGTACAGCAGGGCCACAGGACACTGACCCGGTGGAAGGAACGGGCGTTTGTACCTGCAGCCTTTTTCCCCCTGTTTTATGGCTGGGCAGCAGGCTGGCAGAACCTTACGGCCCCTTTTATAATCACAGCCTGTATTGTAAGCCTTGCCTACGTGGTGAGTGATATTGTATTTCTGAAAGACCTGCTTTTCCAGCAGGATACCGCACGGCCCCGGAACTGAGACCGCAGCAGCACTCCCGATTTTTCATGGGAGCATTCCCTGTTTGTCCCGCCTTTTCTATTATTGCAAAGGCTGTGTGGCTTTTTAAGGCTTGTTCCGCGAGAAAACCTGCATGGAACGTTCCCTTTTTCATTCACCGGACAGCCCAATTCACAGACCTATTCTTCAAGCATCTTCTGCCTGTACTGAATGTAGGCATCCTTCACCGCGCTGTATGGATCCATGGACGCCTTCTTGAGTTCAGGATACGCGTCCAGGTTGAATGACCATTCGTTAAGATTCTGATAGGTTCTCACAGGGAAATAGACCCAGGACGGGTCCACATATATGAATGGATAGAGAAACTGGTCTGCAATAAATCCCACAGTATCTCTCAGGGTGGAAGCGCCTATGAAAGGCCACACAATGTATGGACCATTACCAATTCCCCACTTGCCCATTGCCTGTCCAATGTCTTCCTTTGGCGGGTTAAGCCATTCATACTGCTCTGACGGAGTCATCATGCCACCAAGCCCCACAGTGGTATTTACAACAAAGCGGCAAGTCTCCTGCCCTGCCCTTTCAATTTTTCCCTGGAGCAGGCTGCCCACAAAACGGGCAGGAAACATTATATTATAAAAGAAGTTCCTGACTCCTTCACGGAAAAAATTCGGGGTTACAGCATTGTATCCAGTTGCCACAGGCTTGAATATCCAGAAGTAAAACTTGTCATTAAAGGTGAATATTGCCCTGTTGAATCCTTCAATGGGGTCGCTCACTGACGCTGCGTTCTCCTCCTCATATTCATTAAGTAAAGCATCATCCTCGCCAGTAATTACAACCCACTGGCTGTCAATGGCATTGTTGCCTGCAGGCTTGTTTTCCATTGCCTGAGCCGCGGTAATCAGGGTCAAAAGGCAGAACATACACAGGATGAACGGCTGGGTGGTGAAACGCATCTCTCTCTCCTTCCTCACAGGTGTAATTTTTACCATATGCACACTAATACTGATAATGTCATATGTAAATATTGATCGGACAACCATGACCTTTTCTTTAATGGCAGGGCTGCAGGAATAATGCAGGCGCCTGACTGCAACATGGAAAAGGCGTTAAAGGCTTTTCGTATCTACTCACAGGGTACCGCATCTGCTGCGTTGTCGGGGACTCGAAGTACAGGGAGTACGCCTTCGCCCCCTCCGCCTTGCATCTGCAGCACCCTGTGAGCAGATACGTTGCATGAAAAGCATCTTTCCGTTATTCCTCTTGGAGGAGGATGAGTAGTTA
>WFRQ01000447.1 GCA_015486425.1 Deltaproteobacteria bacterium
CACTTATGGCAGTGTGCTTAAGGGCAGTTCATAACATGATGCCCATGGAAGACAGGCTCTCAGGAGGTTATGTTGTGCCAGTGCCCCTGTCAACAAGGCAGATATCAGAGATTAGGGCCGCGGCATGGAGTCCGGGCAATCATGTGAGCATATGTTTTATTCCGGTAAGTGCCGCAGACGTTCACAGTCTGAGCACAGAGGCCCTTGCCCGACTTGTTGCAGGGGAGTTCAGGGAGCAGGTGGCAACAGGGCTTCCTGAGGCTGCAGAGGCTGCCATGGAGGTGGCGCGTGTTTTCCCTAAATCCCTGTACCGCTGGATTCTTCGGGATGCCATGGACGGTCAGCTCTGTTCATTCTTTTTTTCCAATACAGGCCCGGTCACAGTAGGAGGGCCAGCCGGAGAGCCTTTTGAGCTGGCAGGCTCAGGGGCGACGTCCTGTTTTCACAGGCCCATGGTAAGCCAGCCGCCTGGAATCGGGTTCTTTTTTTCAAGTTATAATTCATCCCTGCACCTTACCACCTGCTGGATTCAGGGCGCCATAGCTGAAGGGGCTGCCACAGAGGCGAACGAGATGATTCTCTCGGAACTGGATGCTATGCTGGATTAAAGAGGGGGTATACCGCTCGTTCCCAAACCCCAGTTTGGGAACGGTACTTCTGGAAGCTCCAGCTTCCTTGAAAATTTGGTTGTGCCAATACAGACCTCTTATGGCAGGCAGATACGTGCCAAGAAAAAAATTGAACACCCCCTTCAGGACAGGATAAGGCAACATTACTCACTCATGACCAGGCCGGATTTTTCAGCAGATGTGGTAATTGCAGGGGCAGGGCCTGCGGGAATATCCGCCGCTATATCCGCTGCGGCTGCCGGCGCTGACTGCCTGCTTATGGAAGCACGGAGATCCCCAGGCGGCACTGTGTGTCATACAGGTATATTCAGCCTGTGCGGTTTTTTCCCCCAGGATTCCGAAAATACCAAACTCCCCGCGCCGTGGGACACAGTGCTTCCGTCTGTTTCCATTCCTGCAGGAAGGATGAGGGTTGTTCCGGTTACACCCTGGAAATTTTCACGCGCCTCTCATGATCTGATAACCAGGTTTCCAAATCTCAGATTCCTGGCCAATACCCCTCTGACTCAGGGAATGCATATCAGGGCCAGGGCGCTGATAGACTGTACGGGCAATGCGGCTCTTGCCCGCCTTGCAGGTGTGGAGACCATGGAAAACCCTCCTGCAAGCCCCGGTATGGGGTTTGTTCTGCAGGGGGTGGACATCAGTGATCTTGCCCCTGGAGCAATGGATATTACAAGAGTGGTGATGGAGGAGTTCCGGGATTTTTCAATGCGTATTTTTCCTGATCTTGCATTTGATTTTAATGGCACGCTTTCAGTGCCGGGTATGCTTAATCTTCCTGTTTCCTGGGCCTTGGCGCAGGACTATGATCTGAAAATCATGGCAGATAAACAGTTGGACGCCGTACTGAGCTTTTTGAATTCCATGTGTACTTCAATGCGCCATGCCTTTGTCTGCTGGAGGGGCCACAGGGTGGGACAGCGCTCAGGCCCTGTAATAAAGGGGCGAGGCCGTGCTGAATTTCTGGAATCTCCCCAGGATCACAGGTGTAAAGTCAAGGGATACTGGCCGTCAGAGATGTGGAAGGATGCCACCGGGGCCTCTTTTAAATATCTTCACAGAGGCTTTATGTGTATCCCGGACTCATGCCTCAGGGCCGATTTCCATGTGCCTTTTTTTGCAGGTGGAAGATGCATAAGCGCTGCCGCAGATGCGCAGGGCTCTGTAAGGGTCACAGGGACAGGTATTGAAACCGGCAGAAGGGCCGGAGTGCTTGCCGCAGAGGCTGCGGCCTTGGGAGAAAGGCATGATGTCAGGCTGTAGTCTCATATCCCGGCTTTCACAGAGCGTTAATACCCATGGCAGGCGGCCTGCCTTTATTGAGCATGAGCAGCCTGTTTCTTACGTGAGTTTTTTTCAAATGATGGAGGAGGTCTCTCACACGCTCAGGATGCAGGGAACAGGGAACGGAGATCGCATCACATTCCGCATGGCAAACAGTGTGCGGGACATGGCCACGGGCCTCGGCATCATCGCTGCAGGCGCATGCCTGGTCCCTGTGCCCTTTGAGGCAACTGAGCCTGAAAAACAGGGTTATATCGCAGAGTGCCGGGCAACTCACGACCTTGTTGCAGATGATGGCCGTCTGCAGGTGCGGAAACTCCCTCAAGAGTATGAAGGAGCTGCTTCAGATGCGTTACAGCGCGCAGTAATAATCCGGCCCACATCAGGCACTACCGGAAAGCGAAAGGGGGTAATACTTTCGGAATCTTCCATAACCGGGCGTATCATAGCAGTAAACCAGGCGCTTGGTATCGGCCCTTCGGATACCATACTCTGGACCCTGCCGGTTTCCTTTCATCTCGTGGTCTCAATTCTTCTTTATCTGATTCACGGCGCAACCGTGGTACTTGCGCAAAATCACTATCCTGATACCCTGCTTTATATAGGTGAGCGATATCCCGTTACAATGCTTTATGGCGGCCCGCGTCAGTTCAGTATGCTGGCAGCAGACCGCTCAGGCAGGACATTTCCTTCTCTTCGCTGGGCCATATCCACAGGGACTTTCCTGCCAGAGGGTGTGGCAGATGTTTTCGCAG
>WFRQ01000448.1 GCA_015486425.1 Deltaproteobacteria bacterium
AGGTCCTTTCGCGGATATTCAGCAGATCCCACAATAGCTTGCTCCATATCTCCATTTGTCTGCAGGAGAGCGGCATTGTTTTTTCGCTGCATAACTATTCAGCGTTTCGCCTGATGGCACGTGAATTCACCTGCACTGAATAAATACTTCGCTGCCGGTATGTATTTTCACGATATTTGTAGTATTATAAAAAACCATGGAACCTCTCATACCGCACGCACAGGAAAACGCGGCTCTTCCACCCTTTGAGGAGCTGCTGAAGGAATCGGTAAAAATCCACGGCCACCTCTGCCCGGGACAGGTTGTAGGTGTGAGGATGGCAATGCTGGGGCTGAAACTTGCAGGCATCCAGGACCCAAAGGGCAGGGACAGAAAATCCCTGATTGTCTATGTAGAGATAGACAGGTGCGCAACAGATGCCATTCAGTCTGTTACAGGGTGCAGCCTTGGCAAGCGTTCACTCAAGTGGATAGATTACGGCATCATGGCTGCCACCTTCATCAATCTGAAGAGCGGCCGGGCATTTCGGGTTATAGGGCGCGAATCTGCCAGAGAACTTGCCTCAAGTTACCGTCCGGATATTGAAGACAAGTACAAACGCCAGCTTGAGGCTTACAAGTTAATGTCAGATGATGAACTTTTTGAGGTCATGGAGGTAAAGGTTGAAATACCGAAGGCATCCATGCCCGGGCCTCCGCTGAGGCGTATCCCCTGTGATGAATGTGGCGAATATATACAGAACTGCCGCGAGGTGGAGGTTGATGGCCGTACACTTTGCAGGAAATGTGCTTACGGGGCCTACTATGAACCTGTTTGAGCGTTTCAAAATGTGGGAAATTATTGGGTTGATCCGGATTTCTCAATGAACATTATTTTTTCGTATCTATTCAGCGTATCTGCCAGTGCAGGACAGAAAGAATTAGTTTTGCAGCAGACAAAATCTTTGCGTCCTTTGCGACTTTTCGGTTCATTTTTTTAACCGCCCGCTTCGCTCAAGACGCAAAGGACGCAAAGGGGATTACGTTTTCACCATTGGGGTGGCCAATGGTGAAAGAACCACGAACAAAATAGTAACCATTAACACAACATTGTTAATACGCTGAACAGTTACATTTTTTCAAAGAAATAAAAAAGAGTTACATCGATTACAGCTTGCCAGTTTTGAAACCCTTCGGGATTGCCATATTCACCGTATCTCCTTTGTCATGGGGCTTCCCATATAGCCTGCCATGGTGAAAAGCTCTTTTTCACGGACATGCGGCAAATCCGATAATCGTTCAAATCAGGATGGTCAAGAAAACATAAGATGAAACCTACATACAGGACTGTCGCAGTGGAAGATGCCGTTGGCATGGTACTTCCGCATGACATGACGGAAATAATTCCTGACAGGAGGAAGGGACCTGCATTTAAAAAGGGGCATGTAGTCAGGCCTGAGGATATCCAGCGTCTGAAGTCCATGGGTAAGAACCGGATTTATGTTCTCGATATTGCCGAAGACCAGTTGCACGAAGACCAGGCAGCCCTTGAAATGGCCCCTGCATTTGCAGGAAGCGGCATAGAGTATGACCTTAATCCTTCAGAGGGAAAGATTACACTCAGGGCGGTCCATGACGGCCTGCTCATTGTGGACAGGGATGCCCTGACCGGTATAAACATGCTGGGCGATGTCATGATGGCAACGCTTCACACCGATACGCCTGTAAAGGCCGGAGACGTTGTGGCAGGGCTTCGCGCCATCCCCCTTGTGGTTGAAAAATCCGTTGTGGACACGGCGGCGGATATTGCCCGAAAGGCAGGCGGCGTAATCCATGTGGCGCCCTGGCAGGTTACCAGTGCTGCCATTGTGGTAACCGGCCAGGAGGTGTATGAAGGCAGGGTAAAGGATGCATTTGCGCCTGTTATATCAAAAAAACTTAAAAAATTCGGCATTGACATCTGCCACTCCACCGTTGCCCCTGATAATATAGAGGCTATCAGGGACAGTATCCTTGCCGGTATTTCAAAGGGCGCGGATATGGTAATATGCACCGGAGGCATGTCAGTTGACCCGGATGACATTACACGCACGGCAATAGCAGAGGCAGGTGCTGAGGATGTGGTATATGGCAGCCCTGTACTGCCTGGCGCCATGTTCCTTGCTGCTTATATAAAGGGGAGTATCCCTGTGCTTGGTATTCCTGCCTGCGGCATGTACTATAAAACCACCATATTTGATATTATACTTCCAATGGTGCTATCAGGTATAAAGGTAACAAGAGAAAAGATTGCGTCCCTTGGTCATGGCGGCCTGTGCCTGAACTGCAGCAAGTGCAGGTATCCCGTGTGCCCGTTCGGCAAGGGATGAGTTTGTGACAACGGGAGTTCAATACCTTCCCGGATATTCAACTTAGGAGCTGTTCAAAAACAAGTTAGATTATGGTCCGCTCAGATCTATGTCAAGCTGAGTTCAGCTTGTTCCCAGACTGGAGTTTGGGAACAAGCAAATAACAGCTTCTTTTACTTTGAGCCTTGAGCTTTCAGCTTTCAGCTGTTTTCGGACAAAATAAAAGACAGGAGCCTTAAATGTTTGTTCTTGGTAATTTCATAAACGCTGTGGCAACAATAATAGATATTGCGCTTAATCTTTATATATGGGCATTTATCATAAGCGCGCTGCTCTCATGGGTAAATCCCGATCCGTATAACCCAATTGTCAGGTTTCTATACAATATAACAGAGCCTGTGCTTGCAAGGGTGAGGAGGGTCATTCCTCTCCATTTCGGAGGTATTGACCTTACGCCCATGATAGTGATCCTGGCCATAATTTTTCTGCAGAATTTTCTTGTTCCAACCCTCAGGCAGATGGCCATGGCCCTGTCATGATGCAGGCAGTTGAGCGTGTCAAAAAAAAATGTTGTGTGCAAGGCAACTTTCCGTTATGGGAATTCATCCTTAGAGGGGGCTGAGCAGTTACCCTCTTTCTTTCTCGGATATGCAGCAAATTCGAACAATCGCTCAAATCAGGTTTTTAAAAATCCTGGCTCAATTCAGGAAATACATCTTTGCTGAACAGGAGGCATAAAATATGTCTATCACGCCCAATGATATTCTGGACAAGCAGTTTTCGGTTTCTTTCAGGGGATACAACAGGGAAGAAGTTGACAAATTCCTCGAGGCCGTGGCCCAGTCTCTCACGTCGGTTATAAAGGAACTGAATGCAGTAAAGGATCAGGCTGCGGGACACCTGGCAAAGCTTGACTCCCTGCAGGAACGTGAGGAGGAGTTCCGCAGGGCCCTTACCACAGCCCATGCCTTTGCTGAAGAGATGAAGACCCAGGCACGCAAGGACGCTGACCTTATGCTGGAACAGGCAAAGATGGATGCGGAACGTATAATTACCGATGCCCATCAGGAGGCCATTCAGCTTGAAGACAGCATCAGGGGG
>WFRQ01000449.1 GCA_015486425.1 Deltaproteobacteria bacterium
CAATGCCTCCTACCACACGTTCAAACGAGTCCTGGAAGTCCTGCATTGTGACAGCTTCCCTGCCAGCGCGGGAGGCAAGGAGTGCGGCTTCGTTGCACAGATTTGCTATGTCAGCACCTACAAAACCCGTGGTTTCCGCTGCGAGTATTTCAAGATCAACGTCATCTGCCAGTACAATATCCCTGGTGTGCACCTTGAAAATGTCAAAACGTCCCTTCCTGTCCGGTTGATCCACCAGTATCTGCCGGTCAAACCGTCCAGGTCTCAGCAGAGCCTTGTCAAGTACGTCGGGTCTGTTGGTGGCGCCCATGATGATTACGCCGGCACTTCCGTCAAAACCGTCCATTTCAACGAGCATCTGGTTCAGGGTATTTTCCCTCTCGTCATAACCGCCTACAGGTGATCCAGGGCCGCTTCTGGATTTGCCCATTGCATCAATCTCGTCGATAAATACTATGCAGGGAGCCTTTTGCCGGGCCTCGTTGAAAAGGTCTCGTACCCTTGCTGCCCCAACGCCTACGAACATTTCCACAAAGTCAGAGCCTGCCATGGAATAGAAGGCAACGCCTGCCTCTCCGGCAACTGCCTTGGCAAGCAGGGTCTTGCCTGTACCCGGGGGGCCTACAAGGAGTACTCCCTTTGGCAGTTTTGCTCCAAGCCGTGTATATTTCTGAGGGTTTTTAAGGAAATCAACTACCTCCCTGGTCTCTTCCACTGCCTCATCAACGCCTGCAACATCGGTGAACCGCACGTTAAGCGCGCTGCTGTCCTCGTAAAGCTTTGCCTTGTTCTTGCCAATGCTTAAAGGGCCTCCAAGGCCGCCTCCGCCCATTTTCTTGACGATAAAGGTCCAGATAATAAACATGAGCCCGAGAGGAAGGATCCAGTTTTCAATAAAGTTCTTGAGAAAATTGGATTCAATTCTTCCTCTGTAGTTGACGCCATGAGCCTGCAATCTGTCCACCAGTCCCCTGTCGTCCAGCCTTACAACCATAAACTGGAGCTGTTTCAGTTTTTTTGCCTTTTCCCTGGCCTGTTGGAAGGAGTTAAAGAGCTTGTCCAGGTTTACATACCAGGGGGTATGTCTTACAGGAGGAGTGAGGTTGTCAGGTTTTACATGGGAAGCATCAGGTTTGGCCGGCATGAATGTGCCGTATATATAGTCCTTGGTAAGGACCACGGTTTCAATCCTGTTCTGTTCAAGGCGGTTTCTGAATTCACTGTAGTCAATTTCCTTTACTGAATAACCGGAAAAAAACAGCGTTTCCAGAAGTAGAATCAATCCGAAAATCGATACATAATACCAGATTGAAAAGGTGGCTTTTTTATTCATCAGTCAACTCCATTATAAATTTTCATGGTATCTGTTCACAGGGTACTGCATCTACGGCGTAGTCAGACGCTTGAAGTTGGTGTTGTTGTACGTCTGTGCGTCCTCCGCCTTGTATCTGCAGAATACTGTAAGCAGATACAGGAGAATTTGCACGGATTTCTTGAGAACCTAATTTATTGAGAGGTTACAAAATATGCTCTTGCTGCTCGCTACACTGTGCTTCCAGGGATGCAGGGAAGCAGGAGCTTCCGGTTATAGTTACCAAACTGGAGTTTGGGAACAAGCAAAAAAGTTATTTTTGGGCAGCCCCTGAGAGCTGAACAGTTACGAAAACCCGGGTATGCGCCGATAAGAATTCCAAAAGACAGAACCTGAACTGAGCAAAAAAACGGTTTTGCACTTTCTGATTCTTTTCGTTCAGATACATTCTGTTCCTGACGCATAACATGAAAGTTTTAAGACTCTTGACGCTTTTTTGCGTTCGCTGCAGACAAGGAGCACCACTTGACCGATAAAAACACTGGTCTGAAGAAAACATGGCCCCGGCTCTGGCAAAGGATGCATGATGCCTGGCATTTTTACCTTGACCTCCCCATATTCGCCAAGATTACCATGATGCTGGCGTTCTGTCTCACTGGTTATATCATAATAGGTGTTTATTACGCAGGGGTAATCAGGAGCATAAGGCAGAATCTGAACAGAATCAACGCTACGCAGTCCTGCATGTTCAATACATCCCGTTCAATTATATCCCATATTGATGTCATGCGACATGATATGAGCGTGTACGCCTCATCGGGTAGCACTGTGCTTGAACAGAAGGCCTCCATTGAGAATGCTGCCAATAATTATGCCAGCCTTGCTGCGCTTATCTCCGGTGTTCTGAAAGGTACAATGCCCGGATGCAGTGAGAATTCCGGACTCAGGCATCCGCTGCCTGCAAAGGTGGATTCTGCCTTTGCCATTTCCATGAAGAATGCCCTTGGCAATCTGAAAAATAATATTGATTTTCTTAACCGGTACAGCGCTGAAGACAGCCGGGTGGAAGACCAGGCGAGCAAGATTCTGCTTCAGCACATCACGGAAATTAAAAACAACCTGCGGGTAATAGAGGAACTTTCATCAAAGATAATGGAAGCCTCTGCCATCTACATCCAGAAGGCAATTGAAAAGATAAATCATAAGGCAGAATGGAATTCGCAGGCAGGTATCATGATAATGTCGCTTATTATGCTGATACTTATAATCTCAAGTTATACATGGGGAACATTTTTCGTTGGTCCTCTGCGCATTATGGCCAGGAGCCTCAGGAATATAAAATCGTCATCGGTAAGCAGCGACGGATGCCCGTCCATTGAAAAAATACCAGTCACAGGCGGAGATGAAATAGGCCAGGTCGTTCAGGCTACAAACAGGCTTCTGGAGCATATGAGGAATATCTGCCACTTCAGACGCACCATAGAGAGTGATGAAACTGCTTCGGATGTTTACCGCAGACTGGGCCTGGTGTTCAAGAGGAAGCTTGGTTTGAAAAGTTTTGTGATATATGAGACCAGGAATGACAGTGACAAGATGCTTCCTGTTTATGTGGAGCCTCCTGACATGGAGAAGGAAC
>WFRQ01000450.1 GCA_015486425.1 Deltaproteobacteria bacterium
AAGTTCGTAGGTTCTGTTTATTCAGGCGATGGCAGTCCCGGCAGTCCATACCACAATATTGAAGATGCCATTACGCAGGCGCCAGACAACGCCAGACTGATTTTCAAAGCAGGCAGTGTCAATACATATTCTGGAGGCGCACTGGTGATTAACAAGGCCCTGACCCTGTCAGGGTACGATGTGATAATAGGCAATGAGTAGGCTTGATACAAAAGACAGCGCCTGACAGTAATGCGAAGGCGCATTGAAGGAATGGCCTTTTTGATGACCACAAAGGCGAGTGAGCCATAAAGCCTTCGCATTACTGTAAAGTGCGGAAGAGGTAATGTATGATGATCAGCGCTTGATAGCGCACCTACAATCAGTTTTCCCCTTTATGATTCCGTTACAGGTTGCACGTGCTCTTGTGGCATGGAAATTCGTTTTTTAACAACTCACAGGCAATGATTCATAAACTGGTGCCAAACTGACTTGCGAACATCTGCACATCGTCCTTATCTATGCGCTGGTCATGATTGATGTTTGCCTCGGCACGTTTTGCAG
This sequence comes from Deltaproteobacteria bacterium, assembly GCA_015486425.1. Taxonomy (GTDB): domain Bacteria; phylum Desulfobacterota; class Dissulfuribacteria; order Dissulfuribacterales; family QOAL01; genus S144-17. Next base: position 544 of record WFRQ01000450.1, read on the forward strand.
CAAAATAGCCGGAAAACGCAGCAAGGTCAGCACCATCCACATCCACATCCCGGTCAAAGTCAGCAGGCAGAGTCATCACATGGAGTGTGAGTACTCCGTGATTGGGCAGGTCATCATTGGCTATCAGAATGGGACCGCCTCCCCAGCTCGCAGTCTGGACGAGAAAATCCACCGGCCCCGCGGGGTTTCCTATGCATTCGAGGGGGATGGTCACATAGAGCTTGTTTGCCTGGGTGATGGTGGCAAGCTGGTTCTTTGAAGTCACAAACGGGGGCTCGGCCCTGTAAATCTTGGTTATCTGTTCCATGTCATCTATATTCCAATAGGTACGGAATGTATAATCAGCTCCAAGCACAGTATCCCCTGCCATATTTGTAATTGCCTGTCCGGTAGCAGGGTCCTGATCGGTATCAATGTATATAAGGGTGGCACCGTCATGTGAGAGTTCAAAGCTCTTGTAAAAAATCGTGAACAGCAGAGCATTGTCTCCAAGGCAGGCGTCAAGGCCCAGCAATTCATCATTATCCAGTCCGAATGCCCCAATGGAGTCATCAGCCGGATCATCCACGTGAAGCGGCGCAGCCTGGCAGGTTTGGGGCAAAAGCTGTGTGCCAGTTCCAAGGTCCCATGCGCCACTGTCAGGTACGCGGTCTATAGTGCCGGTGATTATGTCTCTTGTATTGAGGTTGGAGACCACAAGCGCCACATCCCCTGAAGTGAAGCCAAGGGCCCCAAGCGGGATACGGCAGATCATTTTGTCGTTTGAAAGCCGCACAAAAAAGTCATTGAATGGTAGGCCCATGGGAGTTATTTCAGGGGTTCCGTCACCGTCTTCATCTTTCAGGAGTTCTTTGACATTACCCGCAAGAGGATCAATCTGCAGCCTGAGCTCGTAATCAATCCCAAAGGCAGGGGGACGCTCTTCTGTACTGGCAAAACCGGTGCAAAGCCTGTGATCAGCATCCATGTCAATCCATACAAACAGACCATCATCGTTCGGATAGGAAGCCTGGTTGTCCACAGGCTGATCGTAGATAAGCACGATTTCAAGCTGATCGCCTTTCACCTGGGCCTGCATCCTCTTTACGTTTGGAAAATCCGGTTCATTCGGACCTGAAACAGGGTCTGATACATCCAGGCTGATTGCAGTATTTCCAGGATGCCTTACCAGAACCTGGCTGGAGTCAATAGCAAAAACGCCTGTATCAGGTGCCCTGTCAAAGTCAGTTGTTGGGCCATATGAATGGTCCACTGCCCAGTACAGGTCCATATCGGTGTCGTATCCAATAAGGGAAAGCGGGATTGTGTAGCTGAGCCGGTTGCCCTCAATATTCATGGTGTAAAGATATGCAGTTCCTGAGGCAGTGGTCAAGGACATAAGCTGCCCTGAGATTGTGTTGTAACTGAAGCTGAGTGATGCCTCTGCCCCCACAAGGCTCAAACTCTCAAGGTGGGTCATCGGATTCTGATCCAGATCAATGGCCATTATGCCGCTGAGCGTTGATGGAGGTTCGCTGAAAGTGATTGTTACCTCAAGATTTTCTCCATCAGCCAGGGCGCTGACGTTGGTAATATCCAGATAGTTATCGCCTGTGGGGTCAAAGAAACTGTGAGGTGGCGGCCCTGTGAATGTAAACGCCGTGGAAGCGGAGTTGTTGGCACGGTAATCATCCGATAGCATTTGGAAAGGATCCACTATGATCCCAACGTAGGAAGGCGGTTCTGTGTCCATAAAGGGAGGCATTGTAATCTCTCTGGAAATAACAGTCTCACCACCCTGATACAGGTAGTCAGAGATGGTCTCCACATTGCCCAAAGCCATATCCTCCACGGTAATCTGGTCATCTGAGGAGAGCAACCACTGCACCTGAATGGCAAGTGCCATGCCGGGGCCATTGTTGCCTATGCGGGCCTGAAGGTTAATTGTATCACCGGCAACTCCTTCTGTCGGGGTGGCGATTACCTGGCCCACATAGAGATCCTGGGCCAGGGCAATGCCTGTGGCAAACAGACAAAACAAACCAGAAACAGCTACCAGGAATTTATGCTTGCATGTCAGAGAACATGGAAATTCAGTATGAAATATTTTGTTTTTTTCCATATTCAGCGCCCCATTAATTTGTTTAAACCTTGATATGATCAGACGATCTTTTCATATAAAGACTTTTTTTGCCATGGACACACATAGACGAACATGGACAAAGACAAGAGCTGTTTGGAAAAGTTTTTTACAGGAACCTCTTATGCGTATCTCTACTCTACTGATGCCGGCAGTCATTTCGCCCGAACTGGAGCACAAATATTTTCAGGTCCTCTTCGTCCACTCTGGTATCGTTGTTCAGATCACCCCTGCATCCGGGACGTAGTAAGCAAAAGTCTTGCGGGTATTCCTGCATGAGTATTTGCAGGTCAAGACCGTCCACGTCCCCGTCAGTGTCTATATCCGCGGAGCAGCATGGTTTTGTTTCCGCAAATCCCAGGCTGGTCCAGCCGGTCTGTCTGCCCCTGGCGTTTCGAGCCTTGACGCGGTAGCTGTATTTTGAGCCGCATTCAAGTCCTTTGTCTTTCCATTGCAAATCAACTGTCCAGCCGGAATTTGAGCCTGTTACCGTATTTTCACAGAAGTATTCGGTATTGCATCCTTCAGGGTTTCCATTGGCAGTCCAGTTGGCTGTTATGCTGTTTTGTGTGATATCAGAGAAGGGGGCAGCACCTGGTTGAGCTGCGCTGGTAAACATCATAAATTTGCGGGTGGCAGGGGTCTCTTTCTGGCAACCGTTTCGGGCCTTGGCACAAAATTCATAATAGGTATTGGGCGTAAGTCCGTTACTTTTCCACCAGTCATTGTTCTGCTTCCATCCTGAATCGGTTCCTGCTGTGACATTATAAATAATCAGGCCTGACATGGCCTCGTCCACGTTTGAGAGAATGTTGGAGACTTTTGCCTTGATGTATGAGGTTCCGACATCATCCAGGTCAAATGCCACCCCCTCAGGGGTCTCAATATCAGTATAATCATAGGCGGCAGGAGACCAGTCTGTCATATTATAGCGGCTGTCTCTTGCCCTTACTCCCCATCCGTACCATGTATTTGCGTTAAGTCCGGTGCCAGTAAAGTCGCGGCCGGTCTGCCAGTCTGATGAACTGTTGCAGCCGGCAGTCAGGCAAGCGAACTGATATTCCACTGGAGTTGAGATATCCACAGCCTCGGTAGCTTCCATTGCCATTGCCGTAGTGCTGATGCCGTGGGGATGGACTTCCCATGTCATGGGATCAGGTTCCGGCGGGGTATTGTCAGGGGCAGCTACTACCACAGTATCATCCATGGAGTTGTTGGTTTCATCTGATTCATCTATGACATTATTCCATGATACAAGAGGGTTATGATCTGCTGACGCAGTTACCGGATAGCTACCCTCAGACTTTCCGGAATAGCTTATGAAGCATCCCCCGGTTGCACCAGGGTCCAGACTGGTCATGGTGCAGGTATCAGGGAAAAGGCCTGTATTGAGCCCTGAAAGCTGCACGGAAAAATTCCTGCCGGTTCCTGCATTTCCCTGATTTTTGACCCTTATCAGTACATCGAATGCCTGCATGGGCACTGGATTCAGTGGATCTGACGTGATTGAATCTATTACAAGATCGGGCTTGAAAACCTGGAGCTCAATCTTCTGGGCATAGATGTCAGAGCGCAGAACCCGCTTGTCAATCCACGTGATAACAGCCCCTTCGGGCATGGGCCCTGAGCTGTCAAACACCACCAGGGGATCCGTCTGATCGGTCACCGATGGATTATCATAGTAGACGTAAGACTGAAATGATGGCCATTTATGTCCCTCAGAATCAAGCTTCACGGCAATGATATCCCAGCTTCCCATGCCCTTGTCCTGGAAGACTACCAGGGAGCTGCCCATGCCTGTTGAAGTGACCCTGGGCCTTCTCTGGCTGCCAGCGTTATATTGCCAGACCGATATTCCGCCTTCTGTCCATGCTGCATGTCCCGAAGCATCGATCTTTTGAGCGAATATATCATCATTGCCACCTGTTCCAGGCTCATTCCTCCAGTCGTTCCATGCTGCCACGGCTCCACCCATACCATCTGCCGTTATGGCTGGAATAACTTCATACATTCTCCAAGCATAGTCACTTCCTCCAACTTCCGAGGAATCCACAAGCGTTACACCGCCTGCTGTCCACATTGGAGAGCCTCCTGAATCAATATGCTGAGCCATTACCTGGGAGCCTGGAGGATCTCCCACGGGGTGACGCTGCCTAACCCAGACCAAAAAGGCTCCTCCGCCACCATCAGAGGAAATGCCCGGTCTGGCTATCCGTCTTGGGTCACAATTGATATTTACCGGCGTTGTACCCCACGGAAGGCCAAGGCCGCTTGTCACCTTCTGTGCGCGCATACAGTAGCCGTCAGCCATTGCCACAATGGCCCCGCCTGAACCATCATCTGTGATAACAGGGCCTCCGCCAGCCACGGTACCTGCCCCAAGCTCAATTCCGTTAATGCCTGGCCAGTGCAGGTTTCCATTATTGAATATCAGTACACACCTGACTTCTGCAGCACTCTCAAAGGCAATGAAGGCGCCGTTGTTACCATCCGTGGCAATAGCGGGATTCCCCGGGCCTGATGTCTGAAGACTGTTACTCACCCTCACCCCCCCAGTCGACCACTGAAGCTCACCATTACTATTGATACGCTGGGCGTAGACATACCAGTCTGTAATAGATGACGGATCTTTGGAAAGCCAGGTGATTATAGCCCCGCCGTGGCCGTCACCTACTATCTCAGGGGCTATCTGTTCGTCATGGCCGGTAGCGATGGCAATACCATCTCCCCCCCACATTGGCGTTCCTGAATCGTCAAGGCGCTGGGCATAGATATCCCCGTGGGCATCCGGCAACTGATTCCTGTAATCCACCCAGACGATAATGGCACCTCCATTGCCATCACTTGCCATTCTGGCGTGGGTCTGTTCCTCTGCGGCAGTCACCACCGGCTGGCCGGTATCCAGCCATAGCCGGTCCCCTTCCATTGCGAGACATGGGGTAATGAGGCTGAAAAATGTAAAGGATAAACAGAGAAAAAAACCTGGGAAAAAAGAGAGGCTCCTGTTGCACATTTTGCCCTCCAACGTATTGAGAAAAGTAGCAGAAGAGGTGTACAGAAAACAGTATCGCTGTTTTTGCAATAACTGATATTATAATGGAAAGCAATAAATATGCCGGTTTAGATATTCAAAAAAGTTCCGCAATGAACGGTTTCAGCATCATTTTTATGATTTTTTCAATAAATAGTGTGGTAAAGTATTTCCCTGTGGAAATACTTTACTCACGATATTTTTTCATAACGTTACCATATTCAATGCTTTGATTCTTCACCCAAAGACCAGAAAAATAATAATGGCTGCTACGAAAATACAGAAAAGCATCTGTTGTCAAAGGTACTGACTGGCAATGTGGAATACAGGTCAGTGACACTGTGCAGTGTCACTGGGGTTTTAAATTGAAAAATGTCGCATCGGCGCTAAACCCGATACCATGGGGCTTTACGAGGATGCATATTTTTGCGCGTGTGCCTACGTCATAGAGGTGCCTTTTGCGTGCCTTCTAATGTCAAAAACCTTGTGAGGTAAGGTAGTTAGGAGTTTTTTCATTACGTTTTTTTATCTGCATATTAATCTGTTGAGATAGACAGGTTTTTTTTGTAATTTATTAAATACTTCAATTGCAAAAAGCCAAAATTAAATGATGTTGATTTTATTCAAGATGGGGGTGCAGAGGCCATGGTTGAAGAAAGAAAAATTGATGTGCAATTCCATGCAGCAGGTCAATGCCTGAAAGTTGATCATGGTTACGCGCTGTTCAGTGCTATCAGCGGAATCCTGCCGTTTTTCCATCATACTGATGATGTCCTTGTAAGCCCTGTAAGGGGACGATATATCGGCAACGGTCTTCTTAATATTGCTCCAAGTTCACGACTGGTTCTCAGGATGCCTGTGGGCAGGGTGGTGGAATATATCAATCTTGCCGGAAAGATCCTTGATATTGATGGCCATGTAATCCGTATCGGCGTTCCGAATTCATATGCTCTCATTCCTTCAACGACATTGTATGCCCATCTTGTGACAACCAGAAACGGCCAGGACCAGCAACGCTTTGAGCAGGAAATCACGCGGCAGTTTGAAATGCTTGGTTGCTCAGGCAGAATATCTGTTGGTAAAAGACGTACCTTCAGGGTGCATGGCAGGCAGGTGGTGGGATACTCCATGCTGGTTTCTGAACTTTCATCTGAAGACTCCATCACTATTCAGGAAAGCGGCCTTGGCGGACGTTCTAAAATGGGCTGTGGTTTTTTTGTTCCATGGAGAGGGAAATGACGGCATTCAGGCATCTGCTGGCAAAAAGCACTGAAAATCCAGATAAGCCGCCTGAGGCAGCTACGTTAAAAGGCCATATTTCTCAGGTCATAGCAGCCGCGGAGATAATAGACCATTGTCTGGAATCATCTCTGAAAAAGATGCTGCCGGCAGAAGTAAGCATGGAAATGTGGCACGAAGCGCTATTCTGCGCTGCATGGCTTCATGATATCGGTAAAGCAAATGATCATTTTCAGACTATGCTTCGCAATTCCAAAATAAGGCAGGGAGTTCGCCATGAGGCCATAAGTCTTATTGCGATTGAAACAGTATTGAAAGATTGGCTGGAGGATTTTTGGGACAGGTATCCGGTATGGTTTAAAGCAGCCATCCTTTTCAGCATCAGCGGTCATCATCTCAAATTCCCGGATAACCGGAAAAGGAATAATATTTTCAAATCAGATGTTATCTTTCTTGGAAAACATCCTCAGATGAAAGATATTATGGAAATAGGGAAAGAAAGGTTACGGCTTCCCTTCATACCTGAATTAAGGGACCAGCGATATTCTCTTGTGATCTTTGATAATATGGAGGTGAAGGAGCTTATCAGAAAAATCAGGCGGCACTATGATCTGCAATTTTCCGCAGAGGTGAAGCTATTTATAGCCATGCTGAAAAACAGCCTGATGTGTGCTGATCTGGCAGGATCAGCTTTACCGGTAAGGCATATCAATATAGAGCAATGGTTACCAGACCTGCTTCAGTCAGTCTTTAAGCCTGATGATCTGAAACAAATCATTACGCAAAGGCTGGGGCAGGGCAGACTGAAGAAATTTCAACGTCAAGTCGCTGAAACAGGGAAATCTACAGTACTCGTTGAAGCAGGCTGTGGCGCTGGCAAGACCCTGGCAGCTTATGGATGGGCAGCTAACAAGGCGACAAGCAGGAAACTCTTTTTTTGCTATCCAACTACTGCCACCGCTTCCGAAGGATTCAGTAGCTACCTTTATGACCCTGGCTTTGAAGCCCTTCTTGTCCATTCAAGAGTAAAAATTGATTATCATCTTTTGAAAAATATACCACACAAAAGCCCTGCCCAGAGGGAAATTCAATATCTTGGTCTGGAGGCAATTGATACATGGCCTGCAACTGCCGTTGTTTGTACTGCTCACACTGTTCTTGGAATGTTGCAGAATACTCGAAGGGGCATTTATGCCTGGCCATCCCTTGCGCGGGCAGTGTTTGTCTTTGATGAGGTGCATGCCTTTTCTGATTTACTTTTTTCACATCTTTTACGATTCCTGCTTATCTATAAACATGCACCTGTGCTGTTGATGACGGCTACCCTGCCGGAATATCGCAAAAAGGCTTTACTGCAAATTTGTGAGCAAAGAGGAGGCATGGAAATTATTTCCGGACCTGAGGAACGGGAGCAGGCAAAGCGTTATATACTGTCACGCAGTAAAGAAGAAGAGGCATGGGAATTGTGTCGGAAAGTAATTTCTTCAGGAGGTAAGGTTTTATGGATTTGCAACACAGTTGGACAGGCGATGAAGATTGCGCGCCTGGCTGACAGTTCAGGCCTGCCGGTTCAGCCATATCACAGTCGATATAGATACAGGGATCGATTAGAAAGGCAACGAACCGTAATTGACGGTTTTTTGCCTCATAAACCAGCCATGCTGGCGGTAACCACTCAGGTTGCTGAAATGTCACTGGATATGTCTGCTGATTTATTAATTACTGAGTATGCGCCGGTGCCGAATTTAATTCAGCGCCTGGGACGGCTGAACAGATTCGAAGATCAACCGGATACTCTCTCCAAAGCCCTTTTTCTGCGGCCTGAAAATGCACTTCCCTATGCAAGAACAGGTGAAGAGGAACAATTCTGGAACGGGATCGAGACCTGGCTTGATCAGGTTGCCGATCTGCAGCCAAAATCGCAACAGGATCTGTCTTACGCCTTTATTGCCGGAGCAACTGTCGAATGCCGGGATTGGGACATTCCATATTGTGACTGGATTGATGATCCATGGAGTTCACAAACCAGTAAGCACGCAATTATGGAACCAGCCTATACTGTTGAAATTGTCCGCGAGGAAGATATACATCACAGACCAATGGCTGAAATGGTTATTCCAATGCCTTTTCCAAGGGATAAGAACTGGGCATGGCAAAATCAAGGTAGATATCTCATAGCTCCCGCGGGAGCTATTCACTATGATCCTTTCTGGGGAGGTGAATATGCCGAAGAACTTGATTTTGAGATTATTTGATCCTGGCATGACCCATATGCATCAAGTGGGACTGGCTGGATTATATATGACTTTAAAACAACTTGATCCCGCAGCCTTCAAGGAGCAGGGTGGCTGGATTTTAACAGATTCCAGTGTGGAATTTTTCTGGGAAGAGAACCCTCGAGATCTGATCGGGCCAATTATTGAGAAAGCTTTTGGTATAAGCGGAGAAGGGATAATAGAGTTTTTGATACATCGAAAACATAGGGTCGGGGATATTGAGAAAATTCAAATCCACAATTCAATATTACGGACATTTTTACAGCATGGTCGTACCCGCAGCATGGCATCCAGGGCGACTACTTTATCATTCGAATATGATAAAAAAAAGATTTCAATTGAGTTCAGGCCTGTCAAAAGTTATCAAAATCAAAAGCAAAAAGTTTTTTTTAAGGCGAATGGAGACTTTAAGAAAAATATCAAGCTTGCTGGCTGGGCATTTCCCGGAGGAGGCGTAAGGCATGTTGGATTTTCTGCTCCAACAACATTAACGAATAATGCGAATAAATTTTTGTGCCTGCTTTTTGCTCCTGTTGGTTCGTTATATTTTCTTATTTCCAGTAAAACTCAGGACGGCAAGTTTGATAAGCGTAAGGGTGCAGCCATTGTTTTACCGCATATCAATAATCTTGAGACATATGGCCGCTGCTACAGAAATTATCTCCAGTCGCCTGTTGAAAGACTTTATGCCAACAGCCTGGGGGATGCCGGCTTGTCTGCGCTTGCTGTCCTGAATTTGCATGATTCTCCCGGAATGCTGAGGGAGCTTGAGGTTGATTCCTGTTCCATTGTTACCTTAGGCACTGTTCCATGGGCAAAGCAGCAGAAAACCAGAACTTCTCTTGAGCATATAAGAACAATCGACAGGGAAAGACTCTCCTTTTTTGCTTTTGCCTCCCAGACATTACGAAATAAGATAGTTATAAAAAAAGATAAAACATATTACGTCCAGACAAGTTCGGCACGTGGTTTGATTGCTGAAAATATTGCCGCTGACAAACCCTGGTTTGCTGATTTTTACAAGATAATGAGATCAAAAAAACTTGCTGAAGCAACGTCATTTGACAGAAGGGGATTACATGCCATGATAGAAAGTGAAAGAACAAACTGGCCCATGTCGGAAGACCGGCTCTTTGTTGAGGCAATTCATAGTGCTTTGAGAAACCGATATGGAGCGCTTGCCGCAAGGGCCAGGGCTAAAGGGGAACGTATTCCATTTGACCGGGAGTTTGAGAGAATACGAATCTCATTGATGCGCTCAAAGAATGCGCAGACAATGCGTGCTGAACTTGCAGATCTGTTTGCCAGGGGAGGCATAAATAAATCTCTGCAGCAGAACTGGCCTCAACTGCTTACACTTTTTACTGGCCCTGATTGGCAAAAGGCCCGTGATCTTGCTCTGCTTGCATTGGCGTCCTATGCAGGTAAAGGATCAAGTGACATTGAAAATAAAGAGGAGGATGATAAATGAGTCTGCATGTGTTTGGTAATATTCTCACCGGGTATGGCTGCGCTGCAAATAACAGAGGAGAAACAGAAGGAAATATAACAACATTGCAGAAACTGCTCTGGAAAGGGAATGTTCACACTACCGTTTCATCCGAGGCAATCCGATGGGCTTTACGTTATTACTGGCAGGCCAACGGCGTGGAGGTAAACCGATTTTGGGATGAAGAAAAGGATGATCACAGATGGAGAGATGCGAATTGGAAGGGCTGGTCAAATGAAACCGGCAAGACATATATTGACGATGATCTTCTTGGCTACATGAAGGCCGAAGGAGCCAGGGAGGAAGGAGAAAAGGGAACTACGTCAAAAAGGCGTGGTGTTTTAGAGAACAGCCGGGCGATTTCTACGACACCTTATGCTGGAGATATAACGTTTAATGCCCGAAGCGGGGTTAAAGATAGTACCTCTTTATACGGGACAGAGATGCATGCTACCAGATATCAATATGGATTCAGCATGACTCCGGAAAGGCTGAGAGATAAAAAACGCTGTTTAAACGCACTTGATGCAATCAGCGGGCTGGGGGAAGTTGCTGGAAACCACAGCCGCTTTTTATATGATTTTTCACCGGAAGCAATAGTTATCCGTATATCTGATGATCCTGCGCCAAGAATTCTTTACTGTTTTGAGGAATCCGATGGTAATATAACCGCCCATGATCTTGTACGGAAAGTAGAATCAGGCGATATCCTCAGGGAGGAACTTTATATTGGCGGTCTGGCATCGGAATTTTCAGAAGTAAAAGCCATGTGCCTGCCCAATTGTTTTCCCGGGATTAAAGAGACAGTGGATGTGTGCAAGCAGGTTATCAAAGAAAAATTGGGAATTAAAGAGGATGCGTGATGAACCCTGATAAC
>WFRQ01000451.1 GCA_015486425.1 Deltaproteobacteria bacterium
ATTACCGGCGGCTCGGTGACATGCAGACTGCCATGTATCACAAGGCAATGGCGCTTGAAAATCTGCCGCCTGACAGTGAATATTACAACAAGCTTAAAAATGGGGGGACAGATGACCAGGAGGAAGATTCAGGGACTGAAGAGGCCCCGCAAGACAGGGACAGTCAGGCTAAGGGGCTGTCCAAAAACAAGTTGGATGATAGCGCGCTCAGATTTAGGTCAGGCTGAGTTGAACTGATTGAGCAAAACCGCAGGCGTAGCGGGGCTACGTTGAGGATTTTGTGATTGAAGTTCAGCTCAGGATGGCCTGAAGATGAGATGCGAAATCGGTAAGTTATTTTTGGACAGCCCCTAAACATGAGTAGGCTGTTTTTTGTGGAAACAGCTTAAGGCTGAAAATACAAGGCTCACAGTATAAAGAGTGGATATTCAAAAGACAGGAGAGGGAAATGACTGAAATGGCAGGCAGGGACAGGCTCAGGTCCGGCATCATGTTCATGGTGGTGGCAGTGGCGGTGCTTGGGCTTGATCAGATTTCAAAGCAATGGGTTCTAAACAATGTTCCTCTCTACAGACAGATTCCTGTAATCCCCTCTTTTTTCAACATCACCCACCTCAACAATACAGGCGCTGCCTTCGGCTTTATGGCCGGTCATGAAAACTGGCGGCATCTCTTTTTCCAGACCATCAGTTTTGTTGCCCTCGGAGGGCTTTTTTACCTCTTCATTACTGCTAAAGACCAGACCAGGTGGCTGTTCTGGGGATGCTCCCTTGTGTTTGGAGGGGCCAGCGGCAATCTTGTTGACAGGATAAGGTTTGGCCATGTTGTGGATTTCCTGGATTTTTACCTTGGCACCTACCACTGGCCGGCATTTAATGTAGCTGACTCTGCCATCACCATTGGGGGGTTCATGCTGGCCATACATTTCCTGCATTTCGGAAGCGAATCATGAACTTAGGGGCTGTCCCAAAACTACCGATTTTGCAATTCCCTTTGCGTACTTTGCGTCTTGAGCGAAGCGGGCGGTTAAAAACATGAACCGCAAGGCGCAAAGGACGCAAAGTTTTGCAGGCCAGGCACGCAAAAGGGCGAACACAAGGTTCGCCCCTTAAAAGACATGGCGCAATTTTTCCGGTCCCATGTCACATGAATTTAAATATTACACTGCCTTTGTCCAGCTCTCCATCAGGGCTTCAACCTTCTTGAATACAGGTTCAAGTCTGTCCTGGCGCAGCTTCTCTATCTCAACCGGATCAGCCCCCTGGGTTATAAGGTCCTGAAGCCCGTGAACAGTCTCATGCAGCTCCTTGTGGACAGGTTGCAATTTTTCAATAATATCAGTTTCCATTGCATTTGTCGGATGGTATTCGCTGAGGAACCTTCCAAGCGCACACCGGGATGCGTCGGTCTCAACATTTATGGGCTCATTGCTCAGCACTGCGGCCATGACATTGTTCCTCCACTGGAAATGCTGGAACATAAGGGCCTTTATCCGTGACCGCATTGGAGTGTACTCCACTGCCTGCATGATCACGGCCTGATCCACTGTTACCTGCCTCATGAGCGTATCCGCCTCATCGGCTATGGATTTCACTGCATTACTGGCCATTTCAAGCACACCGCTCAACTGTGTAAAGAGCTCTGCCTCATGCAGCAGATGCTCAGCCTTTTCCTGAACCAGATTGGCGCCATTAGCCCCCTCATCCACACTGTAGCTGATTTCAGAAACAGTGGCAGTCTGTTCCTCTGTGGCGCTGGCAATGGCATTAGCCAGGTCATTAACCTCGCCTATAACCCCTGTAATAGCCTCTACCGAGTTGACTGCCTCGCGGCTGTCCGTCTGAATGGTCTGAATCATGTCAGTGATCTCATTTGTGGCCTCTGCGGTCTGTTTGGCCAGCTCCTTTACCTCATTTGCCACAACAGCAAATCCCTTGCCTGCCTCGCCTGCCCTTGCGGCCTCAATAGTGGCATTCAGGGCAAGAAGGTTGGTCTGCTCGGCGATGGAATTGATCACCTGGATTATGTTGCCTATGGCATCAGAACTCTCACCAAGGCGGGAGATTACCGCTGCCGTTGCCTGGGCCTGATCCTGGGCCTCATTGGTTTTCTGTGCAGTGGTGGCAACGCTCTGTGCAATTTCAGTGGTTGCCGCAGTCATCTCCTGAGACGCGGCGGCCACAGAAGCTAGGCTTCCTGCAGCAGTACTTGCAGATGATGACACGTCTTTTGCCATTTCCTCAAGCTGAGATGCCCTTTCCCTTATATCCACACTGGCCCTGGAGACCTGTGCAGAGGCTGCTTCAAGTGACCTGTTCTGGGTCATTATGGTAAGGAAATGTCCCCCCACTCCTGTAACCAGGCTGTTGAAGGAAACAAGCAACTGCCTAACCATTCGCAGACCTGACGGAGGAATTGCCTGATCAAGCCTCCCCTTTCCACAATCCTTAACGGCCTTGACGGCCTTGCTCAGGGGCTTGAGGATAAGGCGGGTTATTATAAGGCGCGATGCAACAAGCAGGACCATGGAAATGACAAGCATTATCACCATCACTGTTTCAAGGTACTTTATCTTTGCCCTGGAATAGTTTTCAAACGCCTTGGTCACTGTATTTGCCTGCTTTAGCAGTGGGATATTGTTTCTGCTCACATACTTCAATGCTGTCATTGCCTCTGATGATTTTGGAGGAACTGACAGTATAGTTATGATATTTTCCTTGAACGGCTGCCACATGGACTTCAGTTTTTCCAGCTCTGCCACAACCTCCGGGGATTCCATCTTCTTGAGATTCATCTCCTTATCCCCGAATTCCAGCGCTGTCAGGCTCTTGTCAAACAGGTCGGAAGTCTGCCGCAGTGCGCTGGCCCAGCTCTTTTCCCCGGTCTGGATATAAAAAGAGGCCTCCTTGGTCATCTTCTGGCTGAGCATACGTTGACGCCCGGCCACATTAATGGCAGTGGCATCCTTTTCCTGTCCCGACAGTGTTGAAAATGCTGCAACAATGGTAATAAGATTGGCCAGGAAAATACCGCCGATAACCATGGCAAATACAGAACTTATGGTATTGAATTTTTCCTTCACAGGTTTTTTCCTCCCTGTTTTTATAAAGATTTATGACTGTTCAGTATTTCTGTTTAACGCATGAGAATGACCGCACACTGACAACAGGGCTGTATTTCCACGGCCCCTGCAGCGCTTTTGTCCAATTCAGATGCTGACCCGAATAAACACACTGCATTGAACTCCGCTGCCTTCCTCTGTTTTATC
>WFRQ01000452.1 GCA_015486425.1 Deltaproteobacteria bacterium
ACTGCTACTCAGAACGCAAAAGGCGCTGAAACTGCTTTGTCAGACATGAAGATGCTGGAAAAGAAGGCAAAAGATATGGAAAAAAGCCTGCGCCGATTCAAGATTTCAGCCATCAGTTAGGGCCTGTGTCACGCCCAGTCTGAATTAACAGAGCAAGGGGCTGTCCAAAGTGAATAGCGAAAAGTAAATTTTACTTTTCGCTATTCACTTATCTGCTCTTCAATCTCCGCAGTAAGATCCCATGGGCCTGAGAGTTCATCTCCGCTGCTGTCAAAAAGATGCCCATCCTTTATAAAGAATTTTCCTGAAGCCAGGGCCCTCAGAGTCTGAACAATCAAAGGCAGCTCTCTTTTAACTCCTTCCTGCCGTATGACAGCAAACAGTGGGAGTTTTTCACCATATTTCTCCCTGATTGCATCCACGCTTCCAAGCTCTGACAGCTCTTCTTCAAATTCATCCCACAATACATCCCATGTGCCTCCCCTTATGGGAAAGGTACAGAAAGAAACAGGCGGTCCCTTGTCCAGTTCCGGAGTGACAAGGTGCATCATGACCCCTGTATGCCCTGCCCTTTGTTCAAGAAGCTGCCATATAACCTCCTGCCATGTACCAGCCGGACCATCGGGTTCTGCAGGATGAAGATTTATTATGGGAAACGCACTGCACACCTCCGGGCTCACCACCCACATATATCCTGCAAGCACTACTGCTTCCGCTTCAAAACCGGATATGCTTTTCAACACCTGATGATGATATCTGTTGCGCCACTCCTCCCTGTCAGTGGACCTGAGCTCCGGTTCAAAATCACGCGCAGAAAGAGTAACAACAGGGATACCGCACTCATCCACCCTTTTAATAAGCATGTCACTCTCAGGGCTCTCTCCCCTCGCTCTTGATATGAAACAGTATGAAAATCCACCGGGAATCACACCCTGCTTACATGCATCATAAACTGCATTAAAAAGATTCAGTGCGTCCCTGTCCCGTCCAGTACTCCACCAGCCGAATTTGTACATACGATTTCCCCCATGCGTGCATTTTTCTGTTATACATACTACATTTGCAGTAATTTTCATATGGCTGCGCTCAGGCAGGGCAAAGCCCCTGCCGTGTAATGCACAGGCAAGAACTCAACGGAAAACACCTTATAATCCATGAATAACATACGCGAAACCACTACTGCCCGCCTCTGGCGTCTCACAAAACCATATTCAAGACGGGTTATTGCCGCAATACTCTTCAGCATCATAAGCTCAGGGCTTAACGGCGCCATTGCCTGGCTTGTAAAACCGGCAATGGACTACATATTCATTGAAAAACGCTATGAATATATCATGTTTCTGCCTGCGGGCATCCTTGCCCTTTATGTGTTCAGGGGTGGCGCCAATTTTATACAGGCATATCTGATGCGAACAGCAGGTTTTAAACTCATCTGTGACACCAGGGGAAAATTTTATAAGAAACTGGTCAATATGCCTGTTGAACGTATGGCTGCCTCATCCGCAGGTGACATGGTTTCAAGGCTCATGAATGACATCGGCCTGCTTGGCAACATCCTGGCACAGAGTTTCAGCGCATTTCTGCTGCACATCCCATCAATCATAGTTCTGATATCCATTGCTCTGTACAGAAAATGGGACCTCGCCCTGCTGAGCTTTCTCCTGCTTCCGTTCATAGCATGGGGCACAAGAACCCTGAGCAGGTACGTAAAAAAGAGGAGGAAAAACGTTCAGCACTATCTTGCCCTTATAACCCAGCGAATGGGAGAAACGGCTGCAGGATTGAAAATTATTAAAATATTTTCTATGCAGCAGCGCAAGATGATGCAGTTCGCAAATGAAAACCGTAAGGCATACAGGCAATTTGCAAGGCTGATAAAACTCAAAATGGGTACCAAGTTCCTGATAGACTGTCTCTCCGGCGTGGCAGTGGCCATAATACTTGGATACGGCGCAGGACTCGTGGTAAAGGGGGCCATGACTTCAGGTGAATTCTTTTCAGTTCTCACTGCAATAGTCATGGCGTTTACTCCAATGAAAAAACTGGGCGCTGCGTACACCAGTCTGCAGGAATCAATAGGGGTTCTGGAACGGGTTGATACTGTCCTTGATTACCCCTCGGAACCTGCAGGTGGCGTTGAAGTGCAGGGGCTTGAAAGCGGGGTTGAGTTCCGCAATGTAACCTTCAAATACACGGCAAATGCCCCTCCGGTACTTGAAAATATAAACCTCACCATTCCCGCAGGCAGGATCATGGCTGTGGTAGGCCCGAGCGGTGCAGGGAAATCAACTCTTGCTGACCTTATCCCGGGTTTTTATAAACCCTCTGAAGGTACAATCTTATGGGATGGTATTGACATATCCAGACTTGATATTGAATCCCTACGCAGACAGATTGCCGTGGTGACTCAGGATGTCATACTGTTCAGTGACACCATCAGGGAGAATATAGCAGCAGGAAAGCCCGACGCCTCTTTTGAAGAGATAGTCCATGCTGCAAAGCAGGCCCAGGCCCATGAATTCATTGAGGCCATGCCGGACGGCTACGATACAGTGCTTGGTGAGCGCGGGCTTAACCTCTCAGGAGGTCAGAGGCAGCGCATAGCATTTGCGCGCGCCCTGCTGAAAAACC
>WFRQ01000453.1 GCA_015486425.1 Deltaproteobacteria bacterium
CTATCATACAACTTATTTTTGGACAACCCCTAAGCGGTTTAATCAATGATTCTATTATAAAACGCACTCGAAACAGCCTGGTTATGGAAATAAAGCCCCTGCTTCAAGGGATAGAGTTTCCTCAAGGCCGCACATGATATTCATATTTTGCACAGCCTGCCCTGATGCCCCCTTTACCAGGTTGTCTATTACAGAGACTAGGATGAGCGTGCCTGTCCTCCTGTCTGCCTTTGCACCTATGTCGCAATAGTTGCTTCCTCTGACTGACGAGACATTTGGGAATGTGCCTTCAGGAAGGACACGCACAAAAGGTGCATTGGCGTAAAATTCATACAGTATATTGTGAATGTTCGCAGTAGTTGCGTCAGAGTCGGACAGTTTGCAGTAGATGGTGGAGAGTATGCCCCTGTTCATTGGCACAAGGTGGGGCGTGAAATTTATTTTTATATCTGTTCCGGCAGCGGCTGAGAGTTCCTGCTCAATTTCAGGCGTGTGGCGGTGGTCCCCGACTTTGTACGCCTTGAACCCCTCGTTTACTTCGCAGAAGAGAGTGGCAACCGATGCCCCCCTGCCAGCTCCGCTTGTGCCGGACTTGGAATCCACAATGATATTTTCGGGTTTTACAGCTCCGGCTTTCAAAAGTGGCGCAAGGGGGAGTATGGTGCTTGTGGGGTAACAGCCCGGATTTGCCAGCAGACGCGCAGATGCCACCTGTTCACCGTAAATCTCAGGAAGTCCGTAAACAGCTTCATTCAGTAGTTGGGGCGCAGAGTGCTCCTGATACCACTTTTCGTAAACTGCCTGCTCCCTAATGCGGAAATCAGCGGACAGGTCAATTACCTTGAGGCCTGCCTCAAGAAAGCCTGGCACAACGGCCATGGCGGTCTGGTGTGGCACTGCTGTAAAAACCACGTCTGCCTCCCGGCATATTTCATCCATGTCAGGAGCAGTGAATTTAAGATGAGAATAACCGTGGAGGGAAGGAAAAAGTTCTTCCACACGGGTTCCGCTGTTCTGGCGGGAGGTAACCACAGTCACCTCAACTGCGGGATGAAGCTTGAGAATCCTCAGCAGTTCCACCCCTGTGTATCCCGAGGCGCCAACAATGGCAACCCTTGTCTTTTTTCCTGTGTCTGTCTGCATTAGCGGCTCTCTCCTGCTTTCATGCCTGGAGCGGACTTTGAAAAATAGCCACGCTGTTTGGCGTCCCTCTTAGTGCTCTCGTTGGGAGATATACCCCCATTCCCTGAATTTCGGTTGAAGCTCCATATCATCTCTAAACGTTAGAAAATAGATATATTCAGGCGCTAAATCTGCACCGTTAGGCCAGATAATTGTTTCTAACTCTTTATCCACTTTGAGCATAGAGAATAGTGACTTGTCTTTTAATGGCTCAAATACAGACCCTTTTAATGCAGATGACAGATCAGCAACACCCGTTCTCCCATTACTGAAAGATACTTTTACCTTATACTCATCAATATATTCTGCATCTGTAACATGAAGAAACATGACTTTTACTCCAAAGGTTCTATTGGTTTTGGGGCTTCATTGTTTTGGCATAGCTCCCAATTCGAAATTAATGAATCCTTATGCATTTCATACCACTCTAAAACATGACGAAGAGCTCTTTTGGGAAACTTACCTTCTACTACACCTGTATGTATATTAACAGTGATCTCATAGTCACCATATTTTGCATGAAAATGTGGCGGGGAATGATCATTCCAATACATGGCGATTATTATTCCAAGAAATCTACTTATTATTGGCATATCTCATCCCTATTTTCGCCCGACAGTATTGATAATGGACGACTAACGTGATTTTTTCAACAAAAAAAGGGAAGGTGCACAGGCTCCTTCCCTTGATAAATACAATGAATGTGGAATTTTTAACGTTTTGAGTACTGGTAGCGCTTTCTTGCCCCTGCGAGGCCATACTTTTTGCGCTCCTTGACCCTTGCGTCCCTTGTGAGCAGCCCGGCCTTTTTGAGAGGCAGTCTCATCTCCGGATCCATTGCCTGCAGGGCCCTTGCTATGCCGTGTCTCAGGGCTTCGCACTGACCGCTCTTGCCGCCGCCCTTTACTGTGGCAAATACATCAAATTTACCCTTGGTGCCAGTGGCCTCAAATGGCTGGTCAGTAATAATGCGTGCTGTTACAAGGTCAAAATATTCATCGAAGTCCCTGTTGTTTACTGTAATTTTGCCGCTGCCTGTAAAAATCCATACCCTGGCAACCGCGCTTTTCCTTTTTCCTGTGGCGTAGTAACGATCCTGTTCCATTCTATTCCTCTGATAATATGCTGTCAGGCAGCCTGCAGGTTGAGAGTTTCTGGTGTCTGTGCCTGATGCGGATGCTCCGGGCCTGCATAAATTTTCAGTTTTTTGAGCTGGGCACGGCCAAGTTTGTTTTTGGGAAGCATGCGTTTGACTGCCAGCCTGATTACCTCTTCAGGTTTTTTCTCAAGCATTGTCTCTGCATTCATGGACTTGAGCCCGCCCATATATCCGGTGTGCCTGTGGTACATCTTGTCCTTGAGCTTGTTGCCTGTGAGCTTGACCTTTTCGGCATTTATTACAACTATAAAATCACCGGTATCAAGATGCGGGGTAAATACAGGCTTGTGCTTGCCGCGAAGGCGCACTGCGATCTGTGTAGCCATGCGCCCGAGAACCTGGTCCTCGGCATCAATGACATACCACTTTTTTTCTATTTCATCTATTTTGGGAAGAGGCGTTTTCATAAGTTAAAGTACGCTCCTGTTTGTACGCAAAAATATTCCTGTGAAAATGTACATTATTTTCACTGACAGTTTTCATTAGCCAGACAGTAAAATAGTTTGAATCCGGCTCAGATGAAAATTAAGCTGCCATGCTTAACAGCATCAGGATTTCTATAATAACAGTCTTGAACTGTCAAGAAAAACTTTTGCTTTTACGTTGAATCTGGCTCAATTCAGTAGCGAAAAAACATGCCATTCCCATACAACGGGAAAAAACGCTGAACGATTACATATGAAATTTGTATTTTCTCCCGTGCTTTGATAGTTTGTGTGTAAGTTCTACAGGGAGAAAGAGGGAAATATTCATGGCTGAGAAAAAATTAACCAAGAGTGATGTAAAAAAACTCAGGAAACGGCTTGAACTTGAAAAAAAACCCGTCTGGCCCAGGCTCAAGGCTGCTGACAGGCGAGCGCTCCTTGCGTGGTGTGATAATTATATGGAGTTCCTCAGCCGCGCCAAGACAGAGCGTCAGACAGTGGAGGAGATTGCTGACAGGGCTGAGCAGCACGGTTTCATCAATGCCGCTGAAGCCGGGCCTGAAGATCAGGGGCTTTACTGGGTATTCAGGGACAAGGTCGCAGCAGTGGCAGTCACTGGCGAGTCAGGGCCGGAACAGGGCATAAGGCTTGTTGCCTCGCACATAGATGCGCCCAGGCTTGATCTTAAGATTCATCCTCTGTACGAGGAGCTTGGCATGGCCTATTTCAAGACTCACTATTATGGGGGTATAAAAAAATATCAGTGGGTGACAACGCCTCTTGCAATGCACGGGGTGGTGCTGACCGCGTCCGGTGAAAAGGTGGCGGTATCCATTGGTGAGGAGCCTTCAGAGCCTGTATTCATTATAAATGATCTACTGCCCCACCTTGCCCGGAATGTTCAGGGCACCAAGAAGGTTGGCGAGGCTGTGCCTGCGGAAAAATTGAACATACTGGCAGGCGGTTTCCCTGTATCAGGCCCGGATGATATAAAGGAAGCTGTAAAACTCAATGCCCTCAGGCTGTTAAATGAGAAATACGGCATTGTGGAGGCAGATTTCATAAGCGCTGAGCTGGAGATGGTGCCTGCCGGGCCTGCCAGGCATGTGGGGCTTGACCAGGCGTTTATCTGCGGATACGGACATGATGACCGTTCATGCGCCTTTGCCTCCCTTGATGCCCTGTTTGAAATTAACCGCCCCCCGGCTACATGCGTTGCCCTTTTCCTGGACAAGGAGGAGATAGGAAGTGATGGAAATACAGGGGCAAAATCAAAATTCATTGAGAAAATTTATCATGACCTTTTTCGCCTCTCAGGCGCTGACGTAAAACCCGACACCCTGCTGAATGCCCTGCTTGCAACAGAGGCAATATCCGCTGATGTTACTGCTGCTGTTGATCCTGACTATCAGGAGGTGCATGATAAACGCAACAATGCAATGGCAGGTCATGGCATCTGTCTGAAGAAATATACAGGACACGGCGGCAAGTATGCTGCAAATGACGCCAGCGCCGAGTATGTAAACAGGATCAGACGTGCGTGGGATGCTGCCGGAGTTTGCTGGCAGGCAGGGTCAATGGGCAAGGTGGATGAAGGCGGCGGAGGAACAGTGGCAAAGTACCTTGCAGCGCTTGGAATGAACATAGTTGATGCAGGTCCTCCCCTGCTGAGCATGCACGCTCCTTATGAAATTGCACACAAGACTGATCTGTATATGACATTTCAGGCATACAGGGCCTTTTTCAGTATGCCGAACTGATTTTTTAATCCTGAATTGAGCGATTCAGAGTTTGAAGACTATATAGATAATTTGAGCGATTGTTCGGATTTACTGCATATCCGCGAAAGAGGAATTCCCATTATAGTCGGCTATATGGGAGTTCCGATGACAAAGGAGATGCGGTGAAGACGGCAATCCCGAAGGGTTTCAAAATTGGAAAGTATAATCGATGTAACTCCTTTTAATCTTATTGAAAAAATAATTTTCCACATTTTGAAACGCTCAATTTAGGTTTGAGGATCATGCATAGCTGATACGTTCCATCCGGACGACCGTGACAGAAATTGGCTGATTACACACCCCGGCATGAGAAATTAGAGTCACTTTTCAATTGTTACAGATTATTCCATGGTCAGTTATGGGCTTCTCGCTTACAGTCTTTTTTTACATATTGGCAGTAGACTCGGTACAAACTTGGAAGCAATGCAGCCATCTGAACAGTTACCAATAAAAAATATTAAGCGTATTAAAATGAAAGCAAAATATATACCATAAGTATTAAAGTAAAAAAATCATGTAAACTGAGCAATAGAATCAGTATCATGC
>WFRQ01000454.1 GCA_015486425.1 Deltaproteobacteria bacterium
ACAGTGATGGAGCGGATAGAGATGGACAATCCACAGATATAACGTTCATGCCTTCACTGAGCCAGGATGACTTTCAGCAGGATTTCAGGGTAAAGAGCGGGCCCAGAGTACTGCTTGATCCGTTTGGCGGAGATGCGCTTCAGTATCTGACCATGCATGCAGATAGGGGGACCAGCGCCAGTGAGCTGCGAACAGGCTTCGGGGCCAGAATTGCATCCACAATTCGCAGACTCTTAGATAACCCCATGCGCTTTGTGCTCAAGGGCACCATGCGTACCCTGAAACCATCTGATATATGCGTGCTTGTCAGGGGCAGGAAGGAACTGAAACCCCTGTCTGATGCACTCAGGAGAAAAAATATAGCCTTTTCCTTTTACAGGCAGGCAGGCCTTTACCAGTCGCCCCAGGCGTTTCACATGCGCCTGATGCTTGACGCCGCAGCCAGGCCTGCTGACACCGCAGCGCTTACAGCGGCCATGCTCACACCATTTTTCAACCTCACCCCTGAGGAAACCATGGAAGGGCATCAGGCCCATGCTGCCAGGGACATGATTCTGCAAGCCTCTGACCTGGCAGTACTGCGCCGCTGGCCTGCATTTTTCCAGCTTTTACTGGAAGAGACAGGTGTGCTGGAGCGTTTTGCGCATGAAGGAGACGAGAGGGCCCAGGCCAATCTGGTGCAGATATCATGGGAGCTTCAGCAGGATGCCATAACAGGCAGCATGGATATCCACACCCTGCTCAGACACCTTGATTCCCTGCGTGACGAATCCGGCTCAACCGGCATGGGAGGCGGGCTCCACATGCTGGAAACAGAGCGTGACACTGTACAGATTATGACCATGCATGCGAGCAAGGGCCTTGAATTTCCGGTGGTTTTTCTGTACGGAGGATTTACCTCCGGAAATCCACGTGAAAAATACCATACATGGTACGATGCAGCACGTCACCGCAGGGTCTATGATATATCAAAATCAAATTCCCGGAGACACAGGGCAGAACTCGACGCAGAGGACAAACGCCTCTACTACGTGGCCTGCACCCGCGCTGTTTTCCGGCTCTTCATCCCCCGCGTGGAGGGTGAGCCCTCCTGGTGGCTTAATGGCCCCATGCTTCGCCTTGTTGGAAAGGCCATTGAGCACATGGAAGCCAGCAGGGCAGAGGAGAGCAGGGCAGAGGCTGTCGGCATAGCAGAGCAGGTGCCGCATGGGACTGATGCCATGCCTGAACCTGGGGAACAGGTCCACGGGGCAGTTGCACCTGACATGAAAATCGCCCCTCACCCCCCGGAAATTCCACATCTGGAGGGAAGGCGCATAAATATTCACTCCTATTCCTCCATGATAAGCTCTCCGGCTGCTTCCCCTGAAACGCCTGCCTCTGAAACCGGCTCATCTCCTTCAGGACCTGCTGATTCCGACGGCCAGGGGCCATTTTTCGGTGTGATGTTCAATGACCAGGAGGAAGCGCTCCGGGATGAATCCATTCTTGTGCTGCCCGATATCCCGGAGCCTGAGTCGGTTTCCAGGCTGATGTACCCGTCTGACATGGAGACGGATGCCCTCTCAGACCACAGGGAGACTGTTTTTCAACTTCCGCCAGGGGCAGAAACAGGTAATCTACTCCATGACATTCTTGAACATATTGATTACACGGCTGTTTTCCTGTGTCAGGGGCCTGATGCCCTGCTGTCGCCAGGTACTTCAACCGCTCTCTGCATCCAGGATGCCCTTTCCAGACATCGCATCCGGGAGTGCGCGCCATCAGGAAAAGACGGGCTGCCCGGGCCTGCGGAACTTGCTGTTGCACGCATGATTTTCAACACTCTCAGAACCCCTGTGCCAGGGCTGGGTATTGAGCTTGCCAGCATTAATACACAAAACAGGCGGCATGAGCTTGAATTTCATGTTGCGCTTCCAGGCGGCAGTTTTGTTACCGGTTTTATTGATCTGCTGTTTCGTGTTGGAGAGCAGGGGACGCACGGCGCTGGAAAATACTATATCCTTGACTGGAAAAGTACCACCATCCCGGGAGGATACAGCCCTGAACAGATTGAACTGGCCATGGACGAACATGACTATCACCTCCAGTACAACCTTTATGCCTGGGCAGTAAGGAGATGGTTTGCCATGTCACGGATAGATGCTGAGAGTCTCGCAGGTGTTTACTATATCTTTACAAGGGGAATGGACCCTGCCTGCCCTGGAAACGGCGTGTATTTCAAGGAGTTTCTGCCTGAGGACGCAGAGGCAGCCGAGACAATGGTAAAGCAGGCACTGGGGAATGCGGAGGTGACATTAAGATGAATACCACTGTGGTACCGCGCCATGATGTAAGGCCTTCAGACCATATCCGCACCCTTCAGAACCTTGCAGCCGAGATACTTGATATTGGCGCAGAGGACATTCTGCTTGCCGAGGATATTGCGGAAATGGCAGGGGCCGGTGAAGACCCTGTGCTGCATCTCCTCCTGTTATCCATGCTTGACGCCCTTAACAGGGGAAGCCTCTGCCTGCCCCTGGAACCGCACTGTTTTAACCCTGCACTACTCAAGGACTACGGAGGCG
>WFRQ01000455.1 GCA_015486425.1 Deltaproteobacteria bacterium
ATTCCGATATGGCGCCATGCATCAAACTCCCTGTTTCCCCACGATCCCTTTGACATTCCAGAGGTAAAAGAGAGTGTTGACCACTTGGGCTCATGGACACAGGCACTTGATATAAACAGCAGATTCAACAATATTGAAATCACAGCCAATTTTGTAATTGGAACTGCCTTGCCTCACAGGCACACGGAACTCATTGGAGAAACGCTTGAAGGTCGTCATTCAGAGTACAGAGGGGCGTCTCAAATGACCATTTACCTCTCTCCACTGTCAGGACATCCTCAGGATGGCAGACATGTCCTGAGGATGGCAAAAAACCTGCAGCAGACAAGCAGGATGCCCTGCTTCCTGTACCTGCTGTCAGGGCTGTAAAAAAACAGATACGTTGTGTGAAAACTATCTGGACTTGCCGTTAAAGGAATTCATCCTGGAGGGGGGAGTAGTTACATATGATAGATATATCCTCAGCCATAACCACTGTGATGCAGCGCATGAAAAAGGCAACGCCTGGAAACGGCCTCAGGATGCTGACATACAAAAGAGACAGGCATGTGACTATCATACGCACTGACGCAGGCATGTACAAAATCACCCAGTATGGATTTGAAAACAGGGAATTTGAAATAATGGAAAAGGAACTTAAGAAGACGCTGAAGACCCTGCTGCGAAAGGAATTTCCAAGGAGTAGAAAGGTAAGAATCGCTGCCTGTTCCATAGACCGCGCGGACATGAAACCATGAGCTCACATCGCTACGAAAAACACTTCGGGCCTGCCAGGTCTTCCCGCTTCAGACAGCAACTGTTCATCACAATCTTTGAATCTGACACCCCTGCAGGAAAACTCTTTGACCTGATACTGATAATCACCATAGCACTGAGCGTGCTTGTTGTTATGCTTGACAGCGTAAAGGCATTCAGGGAGGCTTACAGATTTTATCTGCACGCGGCAGAATGGCTGTTCACCCTTCTATTTACAGTTGAATACATACTGAGGCTTTACTGCGTTGACAAGCCGAGACGCTACGCCCTGTCATTCTTCGGCATTATTGACCTCCTTGCTGTAATCCCCACCTATTTCTCATTTTTCCTGCCTTCCACCATGTACATGATGGTAATACGCGTGCTCAGAATCCTCAGAATTTTCAGAATTCTGAAGCTTGGCGCCTATCTCGGAGAGGCAGACGTACTTATGAAATCGCTTGCGGCAAGTCGCAAGAAGATAGAGGTATTCCTGTTTGCTGTAATGATGCTGGTAATAATATTCGGATCCATGATGTATCTTGTGGAAGGTGAAGAAAATGGATTTACCTCCATACCACGTTCGGTTTACTGGGCAATCGTAACTCTCACAACTGTGGGATACGGCGATATAGCGCCGAGGACCGCAGTCGGGCAGGCAATTGCCGCAATTATCATGATATGTGGTTATGGAATTATTGCCGTGCCCACGGGAATTGTCTCTGCGGAAATGGTAAGAGCAGAAAAAAAGAAAAACAGGACTGCATCCAGGGCAGTATGCCCTGACTGCGGCCCTGGAATGCATGAGTCAGACGCCACATTCTGCAGACACTGTGGCAAAAAACTTCAGCCCGAATTGAACGTATGAAAAAAAACAGGTAGCGGAAAAGCAAATGTGAATTTATTCAGCGCAAGGAATGGGTGAAAACGCTAAGGGGCTGTCCAAAAATAAGTTGGATGATGGCGCGCTCAGATTTGGGTCAGGCTGAGTTGAACTGACCCGGCAAAACCGCAGGCGTAGCCGGGCTACGTTGAGGATTTTGTGATTGAAGTTCGGCTCAGGATGGCCTGAAGATGAGATGCGAAATCGGCAAGTTATTTTTGGACAGCCCCTAAATAATAGTTACGTAAATTTTTCGTAGTTATTCAGCAAAGACAATGGTATGCTTTTTAAGCCTGATTTTTTTGTAACTGTTCAGTGTTGTGTTTGATGGCACGTAAACGCAGTTACATCTTTTAAAGCCTTCAAATTTTAAAACCCTTCAGGATTGCCGCATTTACTACATCTCCTTTGTCATCGGAATCCTCATATAGCGTACACTATAATGGGAATTCCTCTTTCGCGGATATGCAGCAAATCCGACAATCACTCAATCCAGATATATTAACCAGAAAATAAAAGAGGACCAATATGCTGCACGGTAAAAAGAGTGAAGAGAGAATCGCCCTTGAAGTGAAAGAGGTCATCAATCCGGTCTTCGGCGGCCGGGATCTGCTGCGTCCCGCCCCCAAATTCAAATTACCCCGGGAGGAGATGCCCCCCAGGAATGCCTATCAACTGGTTCACGATGAACTGATGCTCGACGGACACTCCCGTCTCAATCTGGCGACTTTCGTTACTACCTGGATCGAGACCGAAGCTCAGCAGCTCATGAGTGAAACCTTTGACAAGAACATGATAGACAAGGACGAATATCCCCAGACGGCAGAACTGGAGATGAGATGCGTCAATATCATAGCCGATCTGTTTCATGCCAAAAGCGATGAAAACGAAAATGCCTGCGGCTGTTCCACCATTGGTTCCAGCGAAGCAGCAATGCTCTGTGGTATGGCCATGAAGTGGAACTGGCGCAAGAAGCGTGCAAAACAAGGCAAAGATACCAGCAAACCCAACTTTGTTACAGGTTCTGACGTACAGGTCTGCTGGGAAAAATTCGGTGTATACTGGGATATTGAACTGCGCCACGCACCGATGAAAAAAGAGAACGGCTACCGGGTCGACATGAAGGATCTGGTCGAACTCTGCGACGAAAATACTATCGGCGTGCTGGGCATCCTCGGAACGACTTATACCGGAGAATATCAGGATATTGAAAAACTTGACAGGCTCATGGCAGAATACAACGCACGGACCGGGTATGACATTCCCATCCATGTTGATGCAGCCAGCGGCGGCTTCATCGCGCCGTTTCTCGATCCTGATCTCGCATGGGATTTCAGACTGGAAGGAGTCAAATCCATCAACGTCTCCGGGCATAAATTCGGTCTTGTCGCACCGGGAGTGGGCTGGGCGCTGTGGAAAGACTGGTCCTGCCTGCCCGAGGAACTTATCTTCCACGTCAACTACCTTGGGGGCGACATGCCGACCTTTGCCATTAATTTCTCCCGTCCGGGTGCCCAGGTAATTTTGCAGTATTACAACTTTGTCCGGCTCGGTTTTGAAGGCTACAGGAAAATCCACACAGCCAATCTCAACGTCGTAAATCACCTCAAAAGGCTGGTCGAAGACTCCGAACTGGGCGAAATGGTCCTTGACGAAATCAAGATGCCACTGCTCTCTTTCAAGCTGAAGGACGACAAGCATCTCGGCTTCACTGTTTATGACATCTCCGACAAGCTGCGACGCTACGGATGGCAGGTACCTGCCTATACCCTGGCCAGGGGATGTGAAGACGTATCGATCCTGCGAATCGTCGCCAAGGAGGGCTTCAGCTACGATCTGGCCTCGCTGCTCGTCCAGCATGTCTTTGAAGTTATGGAGGAGCTTAAGGCTGAACACCCGAACAGGGTGAAACCATCGACTGCTCCGAAAATATGCTGACCTGAAGCACAGGTGAATAGCACGGCAACACAAAACCGACTCATAAAGCGTTGTCCCCGCGCTGTCCAGCCATTCTACTCTGCAAGGCGCTGAGATGCATCGGACAAGTGCGGGGGAATTCCCCAGGGAGCATTCCCTGTTTGTCCCTCCTTTTCTATTATTGCAAAGGCTGTGTGGCTTTTTGAGGCTTGTTCTGCGAGAAAACCTGCATAAAACGTTCGGGATATATCATAACAGTTTCAGAACCAGTATCAAAAAGTTACACAGCCGGAGCACGTTATGATATTGGGACAAACAGGAAAAGCTTCCGATTCCCCAGGGATTAATCCCTGACAGCCTTGAGCAAATCCGCATCCACCGAGCGCAGGTGAAGATCTCTCTGGGGAAATGGAATCTCTATCCCTCTATCCGCCAACTCGGATTCAATTTCCTGGTTAAGTTCACTGAGTACCGGGCGACGGTCGGCAAAATCAGTCACCCAGACCCTGAGTTCAAAGTCAAGGGAACTTGATCCAAAGGATAAGAAAAAGGCTTGCGGTTGAGGATGGCTGAGTACTCTCGGGTTGTTCTCCGCGCACTCAAGCAGGAGATCCATGACCTGCTGAATATCGCTTCCATAAGCGACTCCCACAGGTATCTTCACCCGGACTCTCCTGTCAGCCAGGGTCCAGTTGGTTACCTGGCCGGTGATCAGTTCGGAGTTGGGAATAACAATATCCGCACTGTCAAGGGTTCGCACGATAGTAGCCCGCAGACCCAGTTTTTTCACCTCTCCCATGTTATCTCCCAACTGAATCATATCCCCGACTTTGAGCGGCCTCTCGAACAGCAGAATTATTCCGCTTGCAAAATTATTCACAATGGCCTGCAGGCCAAACCCTATCCCGACTCCCAGCG
>WFRQ01000456.1 GCA_015486425.1 Deltaproteobacteria bacterium
ACGTAGGGTGCGCACCGCACACCTTCGTTATTTTGGTCTTAGGGGCTGTCCAAAAATAACTTACCGATTTCGCATCTCATCTTCAGGCCATCCTGAGCTGAACTTCAATTACAAAATCCTCAACGTAGCCCGGCTACGCCTGCGGTTTTGATCAATCAGTTCAACTCAGCCTGACATAGATCTGAGCGCGCTATCATCCAACTTATTTTTGGACAGCCCCTTAATTGAGCGCTCGGTTCAGGTTTGGGTCAGTCCACACAGTAATGCGGCAGGTGTGATGAATCCTGCTGGGGAGCATTCCCTGTTTGTCCCGCCTTTTCTATTATTGTGGAGGCTGTGCGGACTGAAGATGAGATGCGAAATCGGTAAATTATTTTTGGACAGCCCCTAAGACCAAAATAACGAAGGTGTGCGGTGCGCACCCTACGTGATAAAACCGGAATCCATGAAAAACAAAAACTATAGAAAGGCTGTGGAGATCACAGATGACCAGCAGCCTTTTCTCAATATAGTCAACAGGTACATTGCCTTTTTTACCAGGGAGATTCAGAAACAGAGCCATAATGATACCGCGTCTGAATATCCATTTGTGGCAATGGACACAAGGCAGGCGTTTCAGGAAATAAAACTCGCATGGGATTATCTTTCAGAGACCAGGCCTAACGTCTCTGAACATGTTCCAACATTTCTGGACATAGGCTGCGGCATAGGAAACGTACTGCTCTTTGCCGAGCAGGTTGGCTTTGATGTATTTGGTATAGAAAAGGACGAGTATCCATTTTATGTGGCCTCCCGCATGCTTGGAAGCAGCAGGATTTCACAGGACGATATCCTCAAATATGACCGGTACGGCGATTTTGACGTTGTCTATTACTTCTGCCCCCTGACTGATGGGAACCTGCAGAGAGAGTTTGAGCATCAGGTGGAGGACACCATACGGAAAGGCTCCATACTGATTGCCAACTATAAACGCAGCGATAGAATTAAAGAAGACCCACGGTTCAGCAAACTGAATATTGATCTGCCTGTTTGGGAAAAGATTGCGGACTGAAAGAGCCGCAAATCCGATAACAGCTTAATCCAGGCCATGGACCTAAATTGAGGCGGGAGTATTCCCAATTTGTCCTGCCTTTTTCAGTATTGCGGAGGCTTACATAGCCCATGTTATGTTATGATATTGGGACAAACCGGGAATGCTCCCGGTGATAATTTATAAAGGAAAGTACAATGCGTAGTGATCAGATGAAAAAAGGTATTGAGAGAGCACCTCACCGCTCACTCTTCAAGGCAATGGGTTATACAGACGAGGAGATAAGCCGCCCGCTCATCGGCGTGGCCAACTCTTTTAATGAAATAATTCCCGGGCATGTTCACCTGCGCCAGATTACCGAGGCTGTGAAGGCCGGAATCCGGATGGCAGGCGGTACTCCTGTAGAATTTGGAGGGATTGGTGTATGTGACGGCATTGCCATGAACCACCTCGGTATGCGTTACTCACTTGCAAGCAGGGAGCTCATCGCAGACTCAGTGGAACTCATGGCCCAGGCGCACCCCTTTGACGGGCTTGTAGTCATCCCGAGCTGCGACAAGATTACCCCTGGCATGCTTATGGCCATACTGCGTCTCAACATACCCTCAATTGTCGTGACCGGAGGCCCCATGCTTACCGGAGACTGGCATGGCAAAAAGGTAAACCTCATATCTGTATTTGAAGGTATCGGCCAGGTAAAACGTGGGGACATGACAGAAAAGGAGCTTTGTGAACTTGAAGACAGGGCCTGCCCCACCTGCGGCTCATGCGCAGGCATGTTCACCGCAAACTCCATGAACTGCCTGTCCGAGGCCCTTGGGCTCTCGCTTCCTGGAAACGGCACCATCCCCGCTGTTGATGCGGCAAGACAGAGACTTGCCAAGCATACAGGAATGCAGATAATGCAGCTCATAGAAAAAGATATAAGGCCCAGGGATATTGCCACTGCCTCAGCATTCAAAAATGCAATCGCTGTTGACATGGCACTTGGATGTTCCACAAACACGGTTCTCCATGTCCCGGCCATAGCCCATGAGGCAGATGTTGACCTGCCCCTTGAGGCATTCAACGAAATGAGCACCAGGACCGCCCACCTGTGCAGCCTCATTCCCGCTGGTTCCCACAGCCTCTATGACCTTAACCTTGCAGGAGGCATACAGGCTGTCATGCACGAGCTGGACAAACTGGGAGTGATTGACAGGGATGCCCTGACCTGCACAGGAGAGCGCGTGGGCCAGAACATAAAAGATGCTGAAGTGCAGGACAAGGAGGTTATCAGGCCGGTAACCGACCCATACCACAATGAAGGCGGAATTGCCATTCTCTACGGCAACCTCGCGGCTGACGGCTCTGTGGTCAAGCAGTCAGCGGTTGCTCCTGAAATGCTCACGCACAGAGGCCCGGCAAGGGTATTTGAAGGTGAATCAGACGCCTATGACGCCATACTCGGGGGAAAGATCAAACCGGGGGATGTAATTGTCATACGCTATGAAGGGCCCAAGGGAGGCCCTGGCATGCCTGAGATGCTCTCGCCAACTGCTGCCATAGTCGGAATGGGGCTGGACAAGGAGGTGGCCCTCCTGACAGACGGCAGGTTCAGCGGCGGTACAAAAGGCGCTGCCATAGGACATATCTCCCCGGAGGCAGCAGAAGGCGGACTTATCGGCATTGTTCAGGAAGGTGATATCATTGACATAGACATTCCAGCCCGCAAACTCACCCTGGACGTTCCAGAAGATGAACTGGCAAGCCGCAGGGCAGCCTGGTCACCGCCTGAACCAAGAATCAAAAAGGGATATCTTGCCAGGTATGCTGCCCAGGTAACAAGCGGGGCCAGGGGCGCAGTGCTGAAACAGCCATAAGGCATATAGAGGTGAAAAAAATCACAACGGTGTGGAGATGATATAAAATGGCGGAATTGAAACTCCTGATTCACGTAGCACAGAAGGAAAGATGGATGGTGGGCGTAAAAAATGCCCTTAACTTTCTTAAAACCGCAGGAGACAGTGATTCACTGCAGGTACGTATCATTGCCAATGCTGACAGTGTTACACAGTGCATAAAGTGTGATCGTCCCCTGTTTGACAGGCTGAAACAGCTCGTGCTTGACGAAGGGGAAATATACCTGTGCGCAAACTCACTGCGGGATTTTGAGATAAAGGAATCGCGCCTGCCTGAGGTGTTCAGGACAGTGCCTGCAGCAGTAAGGGCAATTGCTGACTGGCAGGCAGATGGATGGCTCTACATGAGGGCGTGATAACTGACACAAATTGAGCGTGACACCTTTTTTAGTGGTCAAGGGTTTTATGCAGCTTTTTGAGAGTCCAGTCTGGGAAGCCAGGTAAGGTGCCAGAAACGGTAAAATTCCGAAGCGCATATATACTGTTCAGGAATACCCATGACTCTGCAGAAACGTATGAGATTATCCCTGTTTCCACATATTACGTGATAGGACTGGCTCTTGTGGGAATGATA
>WFRQ01000457.1 GCA_015486425.1 Deltaproteobacteria bacterium
GCTCAGGGATAGAATCAGAAAAGTGCTGCGGCTGAATAATAAAAAATTTTCAAAGGCCATGAAGGATGGGATATTGAATTTTGAAAAAAACAATCCTGTATTTTATGAGGTGCTCAGAAAGGAGGGGATACTCTCCAGGATAATAATATAAAAAGTTGTGTGAAAAGCGACTTTCCGTTATGGGAATTCCTCTTTCGCGGATATACAGCAAATCCGAACAATTGCTCAAATCAGGTTTAGTATTCTCCAAAGCCGGCCTTAACGTTGTCATGGATAAAAAAAACCGCAGACGCCTTTCTAAACTGATATTTGCCATTCTTGCCAGAAATCCCTTTGAATACGGATTGATACCCGATGAGGAAGGCTGGATAAAGACTAAAGACCTGCATTATGCTCTCATGCAGACCGGAACGTTCAAGTCATTGTCTGTCAAAGGGCTGGAGCAGTTTTTTAATCTTTACCGGCCTGATAAGATGGAAATAGACCACAGGAGAGTCAGGGCGCTGCCGGAATTTCTTGCCGCTGGCCTTCTTGAATTCCCGCAGGCCACTCCTCCACCCGTGCTGTATATTGCAGTAAGGCCCAAAGCCCATGCGCACGTTTTAAAAAAGGGGATGCGTCCCCCTGGTGATGCAAAATGGCTTCTGCTCTGGCCTGGAAAGGCGCAGGCCCTGAAGATGGGGATGCGGCGTGACCGCGAACCTTTAGTCGGGACGCTCAGAAGCCATGACGCCCTTTCTGATGGAGCAGTTTTTTTCAGGGCTGGTGAAAATTTATATCTGACACAGTGGATTGAACCGGGCTGGCTTGATCTCCCTCCCCTGCCTGAACCTACAGAAGTTGCCAGTGATGCCAGGGGGAAAAAGGAACAAACAGGTGCCAGGGTTGAAGATAAACATAAACAGCCTTCAGTCATGCCAGGATCGTTTATTCCAGAGGCCCCGGGCCAGTGGCCTGAATGGTTAGGAAAAAGGGAAGGAAAGCGTGCACGCCGCCGGTCAGACAAGAAAAACCGAAGGAAACCGCGGCCCGGTAAAAAAACACGATGAACATTAACTATCCACATGTGGCAAACAGTCACATCCTCTCATTTCTACGCTCCCTGCGCTTTTTCGTGTCTATATTGCCTGCGCTGACAGCGGTGATACTCATACTGTTATCTCATGTGCCGGTAACACACGCCATGATGTCTGTTGCAGAAGAGCGTGAGATGCGCCAGAAGCTGCTCCTCCAGATTCAGGAACAGGCGCCCCTTGTGCGCGACCCTGAAGTAGTGGAGTATGTATCTGATATAGGGCGAAATATCCTTGATGTTATAAGTGGCAAATATTTTGATTACCGTTTTTTTGTTATAAAGGATGATGCCCTTAACGCCTTTGCCACGCCAGGCGGCCTGATCTTTGTTCATACCGGCCTGCTTGAAGCCATAGACAGTGACAACGAACTTGCCTGCATACTTGCTCACGAGTGCGGCCACGTACAAGGCAGACATATAGCCAAGCGCATGGACAAGATGAAGGTCGTCAACATCGGCACCGCGGTCATGGCCATAGCCAGTCTGTTCCTCGGTGGAGGGCAGAGTTCCCAGGCCCTTCTTACCTCATCGCTTGCGCTTGGACAGAGCCTTTCTCTGAAATACAGCAGGCAGGATGAGGAGGAGGCTGACAGACGGGGTTACCAGTGGATATGCAAGGCTGGGTACAACCCCATGGGCCTTGTAACCACACTGCAGAAGATGAACAGAAACCGCTTTCTCGGCAGTGACGCAATCCCCAGCTACCTGTCAACTCACCCAGGCGCGAGCCAGAGAATCACTTATATAGAAGACCTGGCCAAGGAGCATCCCTGCCCGGAAAAGAGAAAAGAAGATAACTTCAGGCTCAAGCGCATCCAGGTCAAGGTAAAACTCATGACCCATGACCCTGCCAGGATGACGGTTTACTACAGGCGGGAACTCATGGACAGGCCAGATGACCTGTTCATGCATTACGGCCTTGCCATGGCGCTCATGGGGACAAGGCAGTATGAGCAGGCATTCAGGGAATTTGATACTGTGATGAAACTTGCCACGAACAAAAATGCATTCAAGATAGATGTGGGGCGAGCTTTTCTTGCTGCAGGGAAATTCAAGCAGGCCCTTCCCCTTCTCATGGATTACTGCAGACATTACCCGTCCAACTATGCGGCACGTTACTATCTCGGCAGGGCATATCTTGATAACGGCATGGTAGATGAGGCACTGTCCACTTTCAGGGCCATTGAACCTGAGTGGCCAGACTACATGAACCTCTATCTGGAAATGGGACGTGCCTATTCAAGGGCCAACAACAAGGGCATGGCTCATTATTACCTGTTCCAGTATTACCGGCGGCTCGGTGACATGCAGACTGCCATGTATCACAAGGCAATGGCGCTTGAAAATCTGCCGCCTGACAGTGAATATTACAACAAGCTTAAAAATGGGGGGACAGATGACCAGGAGGAAGATTCAGGGACTGAAGAGGCCCCGCA
>WFRQ01000458.1 GCA_015486425.1 Deltaproteobacteria bacterium
GCCTATGGTTAGTTTGTGGAAGGGCATAAATCTCGTCTTTATGGTTTTTATGAAGTTTAGTCCCCTGACGTATGAGCAGAGATCAAGATACTCTTCGGCAGGCGCAATGTGCGTGGGCTGGACTACAATCGTATCAAAGCCCATGTCCTGGAGATTGGCTATTGTGGCAAGCGGCCCCTGAATATGCAGAATATCCTTCGGCACCTCAGGGTGCTGTTTGGAATATGCCGGGTCTTTTGCACGTTTCTGCCAGATCTTCCTGATAATATTGGAAGTAAAGGCTATGCGCACAGGAGTGTCCGGGTAGGCCCTGTTGATCTCTTCCCTGATGTTCAGAAGACCTTTGAGGGCAGGTTCAACTGTGGTGCCGAACATTGCCAGCACAATGGCATTTTTGTGGACAGGTTTGTGTTCTCCTGCCCATGCAAGACCTGCAGTAAGAATGGAAAGGACAGTGACAGCAGTTACCGTGAGCAGAGTTGCACTGCGTTTCATAAAGAACCTCCTTTGGGGACAGCCCCTTAACTCACGGTCCGGGATGAGCGGGTTTAATAAAAAAATCCCGGACCAATTTTTGAATTGATCCAGGATTGCCCTTTTCTTATCCCGGAATGCCATCTGCGGCCCAATGCCATGCCACGGCAAGCGGACCTGTGTTTACAGGCAGGTCTTCTGACTTCCCCGCCCTGAAACAGCGGCCTTCCCATGGTCATACCACAGTGGCGCACAGAGGCTGTCAGGGTTTGTCCGTCCGGATTGATGCTCTCCGAAATCGGCAGGGTTACAGCGGCGGGCCCGTCCCGGAGTTGCACCGGGTTCCCTTTTCATCCGCCCAATGCGGACACCTGAAACAGGATGAAAAATACTTGTAACAGCGGAGGCAGTCAAGGAGAAGGAGCATTAATCATGGTGCAGCAGGGAGTTAGGGTGTTTGGACCATGCTGGATGGACATACTTTCAGTAATAATTGTTGGTTCGACAATATGTTCGATTATTTTGAATTATACGGCAGAATGGCTGTTTATTCAGGTTCAGACTCAATATTTATCTATTTGAGGCGGATACTTCCTGTATAATTCTTTATTCTGCCCTTTAATTGAGAAAAAGTTTTCTCATGAGTATTTTTTTACCATTCCATGTTTCACAAAAAAACGAAAAAAGCTGCTGAAACGCGCAATTCAGGGCTGTTTTTTGGATTTTTGTATTGGCATACTTTTTGCTTAAATATAATACCGTATTTGAAATAACTCAGGAAGGAGAGTTAAGGAGAGAGAGTTAAATATATTTGTGGCGCAATAACTCGCTGTAGTTATTGAATTAATTTTAAAGCAATTGATAGAACAGATTCCTCGGATATAGAAAACAGGACAAAGGAGAAGATCTAAAATGAAAATGACTGGTAAATTACTTCTGTCAGGGTTTATTGCCCTTTTTGCACTGAGTATTCTCAACAGCAATGTATATGCAATCAGCCTGGGGACCAACATAACTATTTATGATGGCAGTAGCTCGGCAGACACAGGTTGGTACGGTAAAAATGAAGACCAGGAAGTGGAACCACGCTGCATTCAAGATCAGGTATGGGACTTGGAAGGCTTTTTTCTCAACGGTAGTGAACTTCAGGTAGTGGGCGGCTTTGATTTCAAGAACGGAGTTACTGAAAATAACACTTATTATGGAATTGGTGACATCTTTCTGGATACAAATGGGAATTATAAGCCGTTTGCTTATACCTCAGATGAGAGGGCAAATAAAAATGTGAATAATAATTTCGGTTACGAATACGTACTTGATATTGACGTAGCTGGCGGGACCTATAATGTCTATTCCCTGTCAGGTGATGACGTCATGACCACTGTCTTTTACAACGATGTTAACGGAAATTCCAATCCGTGGCGTTACGTTTCCGGTGGTACTTTAGTTGGAACTGCTAATCATGACCTTACTTATGAAGATAACCTTTCAGACTCAGCCGTAGGATTTGAGGGAGGCACTCATTACGCTCTTGACGGTCTTGACCTCGGTTTCTTGAATGGTCAGGATTTCACAGCACATCTTACAATGAGTTGTGGCAATGACAACCTTATGGGAAGCACGGCCCCTGTGCCAGAGCCTGCAACAATAATCCTTATGGGATTCGGTCTTATCGGCATTGCCGGTTTTGGGAGAAAGCACCTGAAGAAGTAGCCATTAATTGAACTTCAGTCAGTAATAAAGGGGCCCGCAGCGGCCCCTTTTTTTATGGCAGCCACGGCACTGATTCCGGCAGCCCCTGGAAGAAAAGCCCTGCCACTCTGTCAGGATAGATAATCAGGTTAATTGCAGCGCCCCACTCGGTGAAACTGGCGCTTCTGTCAACACCGCCCCTTGCCTCAAGGGCAAGATGTCTGCTGAGCCTGTATGCGCCTCTTCCGTGAATGCCGTATCCCAGGAGGTTCAGTGAGCGTCCATCATAGTGGCAGCCTCTTTTGCTTCCGCTCTCTTGTGGAAACTGCCAGCCATCATCCTCAATGTAGTTGACATAGCCTGTTGAGGCATCAAGAGACGCAAGCCAGCATCTGCCCTCAATGGTGCGCAGGTTGATTATGGGGCCTGTGGCTATGAAGGATCGGGGGCTGAAGTATCCGCCGTTTCCAAAGGTGTAGTAGTTAAGATTTCGTTCGTATCTGAACCATGTTGCGTACATGCCGCCCCAAAGCGGCTGAAGGTATTTTCTCCAACTGTGTGGAATTGGAATGGAAGTCCCTGCTGAAAAATTTGCAAGGTACTTGTGGTTTCGCCTCACTTTTGTGCCTGTAAGCTGTTCAAAGTCAAGCAGTGCATTCATGTTGAAGCGCCATATGTCTCCTGCCCATGAAGCATATGCACCTGTCCTGCTGACCCCGCCAAATTCTTCACATGCGCCGCGCTGGTCCCTCGAACAGTCCTCGCAATTTATGCCGCATTTGTCGTAACAGGTTATGCTATTGTCATGGCCTGCCTTCATGCCTGAAATGGACAGCAGTGAGTCATCAACAGTGGAGCGGTAGGCTGTGAGGGTGAAATTTCCGGCAGGGGTATCTGTGCTGGCTCCTGCATGCCAGAGGGGGCGCGCGCCAACAAGCGCTCCTATTCCTGTAAAACCGGCGCCAGCGCTTATGTGCAGCCTTGAGACAGGTTCATACAGAAAGGAAAAGTAGCCGTCCTGGAAATCATCACTGTGCCTGTGGTTTGAGACATGCCTGAATGCGCCGTTTGCCCTGAAGAGCAGAGTGTCAGAGATGCGGTATCTGGCATAC
>WFRQ01000459.1 GCA_015486425.1 Deltaproteobacteria bacterium
CAGCCTGGCACATCAAAGCCGACCCCACACACCCGACATTTGGACAGTCCCTAAGTGCGTCATTGACATTGCCTGAGTCCTCTACTTTTGTTACCGTGTGGAAAAAAAGGGTTTCCTATAGAAATGCTTCAGATAAGAAATTTATATACAAAGTACGGGCCTGTATCTGTACTGAAGAATATATCCCTGCACGTTGATCAGGGTGATATTGTCTGCCTCATAGGGGCCAACGGTGCCGGAAAGACAACGCTCCTCCTCACTGTTTCCGGGCTTATCAAACCTGAAAAGGGTGAGATACTGCTCAGGGGCACGAGGCTTAATGGACTTTCCCCTGAAAAAATCGTGGCCAGAGGGGTCAGCCATTCCCCAGAGGGGAGGCAGGTGTTTGCGCCCCTTACGGTTATGGAAAATCTTCAGCTTGGGGCCTACCAGCGCGGCAAGGGCAGTGACAGTGAGATAATGCAGGATTTGGAAGAGGTCTTCCACCTGTTCCCCAGGCTTTATGAGCGGCGCGGGCAGCTTGCAGGGACCCTGAGCGGCGGAGAGCAGCAGATGCTCGCAATGGGCAGGGCTATGATGGCGCGTCCCGAGCTGCTTCTGCTTGATGAGCCTTCTCTTGGCCTTGCTCCAAAGCTGGTGGACGTTATCATGGAGACAATAGTGACACTGAACAGCCGGGGCATGACCATCCTGCTTGTGGAACAGAATGCAAGCAAGGCCCTGGAGATAGCAGATCGTGGTTACGTCCTTGAGACCGGAAGGATTATACTGCAGGGGCCTGCTTCAGAGCTTGTGGAAGACAGCGAGGTGCGCAGGGCCTATCTTGGCCGTGATTATGACAGCCTCTCTGACAGAACGGGGCCGTGCAGGAGAGTTTGAGCTGTTTGCGGATAAACGAACAATGAAAATATGCTCTTGCGGCTGTTAAATTGTGTGCTCAGGGAAATGGAGGAAGCAGGAGCTTCCAGTTTTTAGTTCCAAGCTGGTGTTAGGGAATCAGTAAAAATTAGAGTTTCCTTTACTTTGAGCCTTGAGCTTTCAGCTTTGAGCTATTTACGGAGAACATGAAATCATGCAGAACGACAAGGTAGAGTATCTGTCATCAGATGCGTGGCGCCAGTGGCACACGGAACTTCTACAGAGCACTGTAAACAGGGCGTGGGACAGGATTCCCTTTTACAGAAAGGCCATGGAGGCTGTCGGTGTTTCAAAGGACGATATTGCCTCTCTTGATGATATTGTCAGGCTGCCCTTTACCACAAGGGATGATCTCTCTCTGAACTATCCATACGGTCTTTTTACCGTACCTCTGAGGGATATTGTCAGGATTCACACGCTTCGCAGTGCCCAGGCCAACCCCATAGCCCTGGGGTATACCGAGAGTGATCTTCGTCACAGACGGGCGCTATCTTCGCGTTTTCTTGCCGCATGTGGAGTGTCGCCAGATGATATTGTGCAGATATGTCTTGATCCCGGCATGTCCAATATCTGGCAGGATATCAGGGAGGGGGCGGAATCTCTTGGCGCACTTGTTATCCCGCCTGATTCAATCAGCACACGGACTCGTCTCAGGGTACTGGCGGATTTCAAGACAACCTGTATCGTGACCACACCTTCATACGGTCTGCATCTGCTCTCAAGGTTAAGAAAGGACGGGATGCCGGTGGCAAGCCTGAGTCTCAAGAATGCCATTCTGGTAGGTGAGACCCTTACCGAGGAGACGCGTAATGAGCTCGAGGATGGTTTTTCTGTGGAGACATGGAGCGGCTATGGCATATTTGAGGCCCTTGGCGCAGGTATGGCTTATGAGTGTGATTACCGCTGCGGTCTTCATCTTGCCATGGATCACTTTATCCCAGAGGTCATTGACCCTGAGACCGGCAGGCAGCTTGAGCCTGGTCAGTCAGGTGAACTCGTGATTACCACTGTTACCGCAAGGGCGAATCCGCTCCTTCGTTTCAGGACAGGTGATATAACTTCGCTTGATACAGAAACCTGCCGCTGCGGGCGTACTACCTGGCGAATGATGCCTGTAAGCGG
>WFRQ01000460.1 GCA_015486425.1 Deltaproteobacteria bacterium
AGGCTGCCATGACAGCAGCGGATACTGGCAGATCATTTATTGATATTTTAATGGAGCTTCCTGAGATAGGGGGCGTTTTCTCAAGAGAGGCAGTGGAGCAGGTATTGCACCCTGAAAATCATACAGGAATGTCAGAAATAATTGTTCAGCGCGTGGTGGATCAGACCAGGGATAGCATGGCAGCCATAAAACCTGTGCTTTCAGGGGAAAGGCATTGCCCCCTTTCCGGACCGGATGGAGGGTGCGGCGCTGGGTCATGAATTATCACCTCAGTCGATACCACAGACAGGTAACCATGGATGGCTGGGGGTCTGAAGCCCAGGAACGTCTGTCCTCTTCCAGGGCCTTTATAGCTGGCGTGGGTGGGCTCGGTTGTCCTGTGGCAATGAATCTGGTGCTTGCAGGTGTGGGGCATCTGAGAATATGTGATGCAGACACAGTTGATATTACCAATCTCAACCGTCAGTTCCTGCACGGCGAAACGGATATCGGGGCTTTAAAGACCAGTTCAGCCCGCAGCTCTCTGCTGTCTGTCAATTCCAATGTGGAAATTAAGGCATTTCCTGAAAAAATCACTGCTGAAAATGTTGATTCTCTGGTGGGAGATGCAGATATCATTCTGGATTGCCTTGATAATTTCACCGCGCGTCATGCCATTGGTCAGTGCGCGGTAAGAAAGGGGATTCCTCTGGTCCACGGCGCAGTCTGGGGCATGGAGGGGCGTATTGCCGTTTTTCATCCGCCTGAGGCTCCATGTCTGCAGTGCGTGTTCCCTGAGGCCCCGGAGCCTGTTGAAACCCCTGTACTTGGCGCGGTTACCAGTGCCGTGGGGAGTATGCAGGCCATTGAGGCAGTTCATTTCCTTGCAGGAGAGCCTGTGGCGCTTAAAGGGCGTATGCTTATAATGGATTTTTCCGCAATGAGTTTTCAGGAGCTTGAACTGTCACCTGATCCCGAATGCACTGTATGCTCCTGAGGTTCGCCCCTGATTCAGCACCAGTTTTTTCCTGTTTTATCACATCTCGACCTGTCACATTTCATTGAGTTTTCCCCCTGAGTGCTTTATAATTTCCCGCTTAATGAGATAGGGAGGTTTTATAAGGTGCCATACATCTGTGCCAATATCTGTGCTTATCAGCACTCTGTCCAGTATGCCCTGCCTTTATTTTTCGCCGGGTACAGGTGTATTTCCTCTTTTCAGCCATGAAAATAACCGGTCAATATGCATTCCCGTGTGTGCTTGCGTTGTGCCTGATACTTTTTGTATCTGGCGCAGGCTGTGAATCAATGGCTGCCTCCACCGTCACGGGAGATTCCTGTGACAGGGCATGGAAGCTCATGAATCAGGGTCTTGCCCTTTCAGACAACTCTGAAGAAGAGGCGCTCCTTTACGAAGAGGCCTTCGCTCTTTGCCCCGGCCTGTCTGAGGCAAGGGTCAGGCTTGGCCGCCTGTACAGCAACCAGGGAAAGTTTGATCAGGCCGCCACCGTTCTTGAAGATGCCATAACGTCCATGCTGGCAGATGATTTCTTTATGACCAGGCCTGGCTCAAAGGATATGCTACTTGATGCCATGCTTTCACTTGGCGAAGTTTATCGTCTGCAGGGAAGGCTTGACAAGGCCGAAGATCAGTACTCAAGGGCACTTCTGATGTTTCCTGATTCTGCGGCGGCACAGAATCAGATTCAGTATGTTTACAGGCGGCTTCACCGTTACGATTCTCCATATCCTCCCCGTTTTGAAATCCTTACCAATCCGCCATTTACCCGGATATCCGGTTTTTCCCTTCCCAAAAATAAAGTGCTCATAGATACAATGTACCGCTACTGGGTACAGGACGGGCCGCTCTCAGCAGACATGCTTGACAATGACCTATTACTCTTTCCTCCAGAGGAGAGGGAGGTCCACATCCACATGTGGACTGCTGGAGTACGTTACGGGATTACCGACAGGTTTACTCTCGGGGTAATTGCAAGGTATTATTATAAAAAGCTCCACATTAAGGCTCGAAGGATAACTACCCCCGGAGGGCCCATGGATATTGATGATGCTACCCTCAGTGTATCCGGCATAGGGGATACGGTCCTTATGTTTAAATATCAGCTATGGGGAAGGAGACAGACCCATCTGTCAGTCTATAACCTGCTCTCCCTGCCCACTGGCGATGATGATGCACAGGGAAAGGATGGCCCTACAGTACTAAAAATTCCCCTGGGGTCTGGCAGTTTTGACAATACACCGGGCATAGCATTTACCACCAGGTTTGATCCCATAATAACCAACCTGAACCTTTCATACCGTATTACCAATGGTGAAAATGTGGGGGATGAGTTTAATCTCGGCATGGCATTTTCATACCCATACAGGGGCAGTGTGTATGCATCACTTGAATTTGCATACAGATGGCGGGATGATGTGCGTATCAAGCAGCAGCCTGGCAATTACTGGGTTAATGAATATGGAGGAAGCACCTTTTTCATAGAACCCGGGCTGCAGTTCCTGGTGGGTAGAGGGCTTAAACTGGAATTTGGAGTCAAGGTGCCGCTTGTCAAACCCGACAAGGGCTGGGCAGAGGATTATGTGCTGTCAGTAGGTATAGCAAAGATATTTTTCTAACTATGTTGAGTGTTTCGAAATGTGGAAAATCATTGTCTTTCCTCCCCATGCAGCCTGTCAGGGATGGTAAAAACTACAGGCACAGATGGGCGCTGTCACTATGCTGATGAGAGCAGGGTTAATTTTCATACTTGGCCTTTGCCTGATTTTAACAGGCGGTTGCAGCAGACTTGCGGAAAAGATGCTTGTCTGGCCGCAGGGGGCAATGGAGTCTCCTGAGGTGCCATATTATGGAGAGCTGGAGGAGCCTGAGCTTCAGCCCCCGGACCAGTACAGTTTTGACGCGCCTGATGCCACGGTTCTCATAGAGGACAATGAGGTTTTTGATAACAATCGTGGCGGCATAAGGATAAGAGGCGATCTCCCTGTTCATATAAGCAGGTGTGTCTTCCACCACAACGGTAGATCAGGTATAAGAGCAGATGCAAATGCCCGCATTTTTGTTGACAATTCCAGCATTTACGCTAACCGTACCGGAGGCATGGATCTCCTTTCAATTGACAG
Organism: Deltaproteobacteria bacterium; assembly: GCA_015486425.1. GTDB lineage: Bacteria > Desulfobacterota > Dissulfuribacteria > Dissulfuribacterales > QOAL01 > S144-17. The sequence continues at coordinate 3,121 of WFRQ01000460.1, forward strand.
TCTCTCCTGTCGGGGCTGCCTTGTTTTCATGAACCAAGAGGGTGGAATCCGCGTCAGAAGCGGAGATGCTGTACTGCCTGCCATGGTGGATATCAGGCACTGCAGGATTTATCTCAACAGGCAGGCCGGATTAAGCGCTCGGGCAGGCCAGGAGGGCAGCATCTTTGTAACCCTTGCGGAAAATGCCATCTTTGCAAATGGCAATGCAGGTGTAAGAGTCGAGGACGGTACACGTCTTACCGCCTGGAATAATGTAATTTACAATAATGCTACAGCGGGAATATCAGCGGTTGGCCCTTCTGGAAGGATCCCTGAGATGGATATCTTTCAGAACAGGATATGCTTTAATCATGGAGCAGGCCTTTTTATACAGACAGGAATGACTGGCACATATGGCATCAGTAATAACTGGATTTACAACAACTACAGGGCAGGCATTGGCTGTGGTCTTGACAAGGGGGGCTTTAGAGAGAGAACAAGACTTGCCATCATGCACAATACCATTGCTGCCAACGGTTCAGGTGCCCTTGGTGCGGGCATAAGGGATGACAGTGGCGGCATAGTGATTGTCAGGAACAATATTATTGTCTGGAACCTGCGTACAGGGATGATGGTGGGAAGCTGCAATGAGGCCAATCATAACCTGGTGTTTGCAAATGGAGAACAGTCTTCATTTGATGAAGACGATGAATATGCCTATCTGTTTGAAAGGATGCAGTACTC
>WFRQ01000461.1 GCA_015486425.1 Deltaproteobacteria bacterium
CCTTTTCACCGGCAAATCGTTCAAAATCACGCCTTTTAACAAGGGGTCTGTTTATGCCAGGTGATGAAACCTCAAGATTATAATGCCCAGGAATGGGATCCTTCACATCAAGGACATCACTTACAAGGCGGCTCACCTGCGCACAGTCATCCACGCTTACACCGCCCTCCCTGTCTATGGTAATCCTGAGCGTCATGCCCTTTGGACCACGCAGATACTCCACGTTCACCAGCTCCATGCCTGCGTGGATAACAAGAGGTTCAACTATTTCCCGTATCTTCTGTTCCAAATTTTCTTTTATGTTAACTGTCCGGCATTTCTGCCTGCATACACGGCAATGGCACAGTGTTTTTCTGCTGACAAAGTATTTCCTCAGACATTCCAGGTTGGTTTTCTTCTCAAAAAACTGCATCATGCGCCATTCAAAGGGCATGCATAAACCTGTCACTGCCTGTCAGCCATGCTGTAACTGCTGCGAGACAGCACGACACGCCCAGGAAAAGCTTACTGGATTCCCTTTATTCCGCTGCCAATGAGACCTGCCCGGCCATGCGGAAAAAAACCTGTAAAGTCGGTAGAATTAACGGCCTACAAGGACAATAAAAAAGTGGGCATCCTGAAAGCCCACCCTTCATCAGTAGAGGTCAACTGTTCGTGGCACACAGGTACACCACACCGGTACCATGTGTCTGTTTTGACATCTCCACTAATCGAAGTAAGCCCCGCACGGCCATGATACAGGCGCCATGCAGTTAAAACCTCAAAAAGGGATGGAGCGGGCGACGGGGATCGAACCCGCGACCCCAAGCTTGGGAAGCTTGTACTCTGCCAGCTGAGCTACACCCGCCTTTAAACCCTGACTCGCGGCGGCATCCAGTAAATCACCGCCCTTTCCAGAGATTGGCTATATTAAATGATTGCGACGCATAATGTCAAGAAAAGAAGCAGTGAAATCGTAATGTGCCTGTCTGTTCAAGGCTGGAAGCAGATATTACAACAGCGGCACGGCATTAATGTGAAATATTTTTCTCCAAGATGTCAGGGTAAAAAAATTCTCTACACTTAAAAATAATCCAAAAATGCCACAAAAACTCGATTCAAGGCCAATTTTTTAACATTTCCATCATGGCACGGTAAATGCATTTATAGATTGCAACATGAGACACAAAACAAAATTTCAAATTTTCTGGAGGTTTGCCATGAAAAGAACAGTATCAATATTTTTAACATTTTTTTTCGCAATGTTTATATGTACCGCAACTGCATCAGCGCTGGAACTTGGAAAAAACATCACAATATTTGACAATCAGCAGGCAGGTGGCTGGTATTACGGCACAGGACAGGGCAATGAAGATGAGGAAACAGAACCTGGAACTACACAAGACCACGTATGGGACCTTGAAGGCATGTTCCTCAACGGGACAGTGCTGTCCCTTGTAGGTGAGTGGGATTTCACTGCCACAACATTACATCCTGTCTCTGATCCTTCTTATGACAGGGATGGAGACAACCGTTACACATCAGGAGACCTCTTTATTGATGTGACAGGCGTAAATTTAAACGGCTATTACGGGTATGATTACGTATTTGATGTTGACTGGTCTGCAGGTACATTTTCGCTGTTCAGCCTGGCAGACACCACTGCCGGAGATTACTGGACCACCACATATAAAAGTGACTCAAATCCCTGGAAATTCCACCCATCTGCCACGCCAGATGCAATCTACAGCGGCAATTTTACAGAGATAAGAGACCTTACAAATAATCAAACCGGTTTCCTCGGTGCTGATACTCATTACATGGTAAGGTTTGACCTTAGCCCCATAATGACTGATCTGCAGCTTTCGGACATGGGCTTTACTGCTCATTTTACCATGGAGTGCGGTAATGACAACCTCATGGGCAGCGCTCCTGTGCCTGAACCTGCAACCATCATGCTCATGGGCTTCGGGCTGATCTGCATGGCAGGTTTTACAAGAAAAAAATTCAAGTTTGAGAGGAATGTCTGACACACGCTCAACTCATGTGACATTTCTTCTCCTTATCCCCACATAACGTATCCCTTCTGATTATGGCCTGCCTTTTAGCAGGCCTTTTTTTGCGCCCTGCACAGAACACTTCATCTCCACTCCCTTCATTATAAAAAATGTAACTGCTCCCCCCATCAAGGATGAATTCCCATAACGGAAAGTCACCTTTCACTCACCAATTTCTTTCTTGACACGTATCTGCTCAGGGGGGGCTGCAGATGCAAGGCGGAGGGGGCGCAGGCGTACTGCCCGTACTGCGAGCCCCCGACAACTCAGCAGATGTGGTACCCTGTGAGTAGATACTAAAAAATATTGGTTTACCTCGCACAGATGTGATACATTGACATAATTTGAATGTTACTGGTCACATAAGGACTCAGGAATCGTGAAGAGGGTATTGATTCCCAGCGTGACTGAATTACCAGGCAGGATACCCTCTTAAATTTATGTAACGCGCAAATTAATCGCTCAATTCAAGGTTAGGGGCTATCATATAACATGAAGATTCTCGTACTTGGCGTAAATGGCTTTATCGGCAGTCACCTTGTCCGCAGGGTTTCCCAGGAGACTGACTGGGAGATATACGGCATGGACCTTGCCTCTGACAGACTGGGAGACAAGGTTAATCACCACAACATACATTTCATAGAGGGCG
>WFRQ01000462.1 GCA_015486425.1 Deltaproteobacteria bacterium
GCGCGCTCAGATTTGGGTCAGGCTGAGTTGAACTGATTGAGCAAAACCGCAGGCGTAGCCGGGCTACGTTGAGGATTTTGTGATTGAAGTTCAGCTCAGGATGGCCTGAAGATGAGATGCGAAATCGGCAAGTTATTTTTGGACAGCCCCTAAACAGAGATAATATGACCCCGGCGCGTAGGAAGCGTGCCGGGGAATTTCCCATACAGGAGATTTCAATGAAAAAGATTGAGGCTATAATTAAACCTTTCAAGCTTGATGATGTAAAGGAAGCCCTGAACGAAATAGGCATAAAAGGCATGACTATTTCTGAGGTAAAGGGGTATGGTCGTCAGAAGGGACACAAGGAGATTTACCGCGGCGCTGAGTACGTTGTGGACTTTATTCCAAAGATCAAGATGGAGATCATTGTGGATGCCTCCCTGGTTGAGAAGGTGGTCAATGTGATCCGCGAGGCCGCAAACACAGGAAAGATCGGTGATGGAAAGATTTTCGTTCTGCCTGTTGAAGAGGTCATCAGGGTCAGGACAGGTGAAATGGGCAGGGACGCAATATAGAAAACAGGGCAGGAGGGTATAAAGAGGGAACGTAACTACTCACCCTCCTCCAAGAGGAATAACGGAAAGACGCTTTTCATGCAACGTATCTGCTCACAGGGTGCTGCAGATGCAAGGCGGAGGGGGCGAAGGCGTACTCCCTGTACTTCGAGTCCCCGACAACGCAGCAGATGCGGTACCCTGTGAGTAGATACGAGGGAGCGTTCCCTGTTTGTCCCAAATCATAACGTGCTGCGGCTGTGTAACTTTTTGAGACTGGTTCTGAAACTGTTATGAGGTCTTCCGAACGTTCCATGCAGGGTTTTTCGCAGAACAAGCCTCAAAAAGCCACACAGCCTCCGCAATAATAGAAAAGGCGGGACAAACAGGGAATGCTCCCTGTAAAGATACACCTCATGCCCTAAACCTTTTACCCCCAGCCCATACCCTGGATAATGACACAATCAGACCTTGCTAAATATCTTTCGCCGCGTCAGGCCCTTAATATCCTGTGGGAGAAGGGGCTTTCCGGGCGCAATCTGCTCCGTGAGCATTCGGCTTTCATGGACAGTTTTATTTCCAGCCTTTACTCCGGGGTGCCAGAGGAAAGCCGTAAGGATACAGCCCTTGTGGCTCTTGGTGGTTATGGCAGGCAGGAACATTTCCCCTTTTCTGATGTTGATATCATGGTGCTGTACGCACCTGAGGCAGAGGAGAGGGTTGCCGCTGTGTCAGAAGCAGTGTTCTATCCGCTCTGGGATGCAGGGCTGGACGTTGGCCATGGCGTAAGGACCATTGACAACTGTCTTGAAGATGCACTGAATGATTTTTTTCTGCAGGTAGCCCTGCTTGATGCCAGGTTCATTGCCGGGGATCAGGCCCTGTTCAGGCGTCTTGTGGATACCTACCACCGCGATTTTGTGGAGGGAAGGCGCAGGGAATTCACTCAGATGATGATGGATCACAGGGAAGAGCGCCATCGCCGTTTCGGGGATCATGCCTATCTTCTTGAGCCCAATATCAAGGAGAGTCGGGGCGGCTTCAGGGATATTCAGGCTGCCTTATGGACATCAAAGGTGCTTTTCGGCATTGAGGGAATGGATGGCCTTGTGGATTCGGGGCTGATATCTCAAAAGGAGGGCACATCTCTCAAGGACGCCCATGATACGCTGATTCGCATAAGAAACCGTCTGCATTATGTAAGTGGAAGGAAGAATGACCGTCTTTACTTCGAATACCAGGAGGAGATAGCAAAGGCTTTCCGTCACTATGATTCAAGTTCCATGCTGGGTGTGGAGCGGTTCATGGGTGAGGTCTATGCCTGCATGGAAACAGTTGGCATTGTCACGGATCTCTTCTTTGAGCATGTTCAGGATACGTTTGACCGCAGCTCCATTGCCCCTGGTGTGGAGCTTGAGCCGGGGATCGAGCTGGTATCAGGCAGAATACACATTGCGGATCAGAGTGTACTGCAGAAAAAACCCTTCCTGATCATGAAGGTTTTTGAGTTTGCCGCTGTAAACAGAGCCTCGCTTCATTACAGGGCAAAGCGGGTAGTGAGTTCCTGTGTATCACTTGCCGAGGATGAGCGTTTCCGGAAATCCCGCAGGGTAGCAAACTCCTTTCTGCAGGTCCTTGAGCAGGGAGATGATTCCGGTGAGCTTCTGCGCTGCATGCTTGAGACTGGTCTTCTCAAATCCTATCTTCCTGAGTTTGCACATATTTCCGCCCTTGCACAGCATGATGTATATCATGTCAATACAGTGGACCGGCATGTGATCCAGACCGTGGTGGAGATGCGCAGGCTGCTGAAGCAGGAGGAGGAACTTGCGTCAGGCGCCAATGTTCCCATACTCCTCCTTGCAGCGCTTCTGCACGATATAGGAAAGGGGCTTGGCGGGGGGCATGCGGCCAAGGGAGCAAAAATCGTGGAAAAGATCGGCACAAGGATGGGACTTTCTGCTGCTGATGTCTCAACCCTGGTGTTTCTTGTAAGAAATCACCTGTTTCTTATTGATTTATCCCTGCGCCGTGACCTCGAGGACGAAACCCTTATTCTCAAATGCGCAAGGCGCATCAAGGACCCGGCATATCTGCGCATGCTGGTTCTGCTTACCATGGCTGACTCCCTTGCCACAGGCCCCAACGTATGGAATGACTGGAAGGCCGCGCTGCTCATGGAGCTTTATCACAAGATAGCCCATCTACTGGAGCAGTCAGAGCTTATTGACCCTGGCAGGGCCCAGGCAGTGGAGTGGATGCAGTCAAAGATTGCCGCGAAGCTTGGAGAAGGCGGTGAAAAGGCCGTTGCCGATCTTCCAGAGGATTATCTCCTGAGTTTTACGCCTGAAGCAGTAGTCCGGCACATGGAACTGCGCAAGGCCCTTCCCCGTTTTGACCACAGGGTTATGCTGCTTCCTGAGGACAGGGGCAGCTACTGGTCCATACTCATAGTGGCAAAGGACAGGACCGGGCTCCTTGCCCGCATATTCGGCATACTTGCGCTGTACAACATGCATGTGCTCAATGCGCAGATATTCACACTGCCGGACGGCATTGCAATTGACACCATTGATGTGAGGGGAGGAGAGGGAGAGACCTTTTCGGGTCTGGACTGGGAGGATGTGCAGAGAAAGCTCGGCCTTGCCATAGAGCGCCGCCTGTCACTTACCCACAGGCTTGCTGAAAAATTTCGTGCAGGGCTTAACAGACCCATAAAAACCCCTCCGAAGCCAATAAAAACTGTAATTGATAATGAATCATCGGATTTTTTTTCAATTATTGAGGTGTTTGCCGAGGATAATCCGGGCCTTCTCTACAATGTCACCAGCACGCTTGCAGACCTGGGGATAAATATCTACAAGGCAAAGATTGCAACCAGCGCGGATCAGGCGGTTGATGTGTTTTATGTGCTTGACAGATATGGCAACAAGCTCATAGATAGTGAATACAGGGATGAGATAAAGGACGCGCTGTCATATGCTGCCCAGTGCATATACTAAGGGACACATGATCTGAACGGGAGCGTTCCCCGTTTGTCCCAATATCATAACGTGCTGCGGCTATGTAACTTTTTGAGACTGGTTCTGAAACTGTTATGAGGTCTTCCCAACGTTCCATGCAGGGTTTCTCGCAGAACAAGCCTCAAAAAGCCACACAGCCTCCACAAC
>WFRQ01000463.1 GCA_015486425.1 Deltaproteobacteria bacterium
CGCCTCCGCCCGGGATACCATGACTGTCCACATTATTGGAAGCCCTTGCTGCATGGAAGTGCGCCTCATGACACTGCAGACAGAGGAACGGTTCCTGCTGGATAAGGAGGTTGTTTGCGATGGTGCCGTGAGGTGAATGGCACATCAGGCAGTTTTCCACCACAGGATCGTGTTCAAATACAAACGGACCCTGATAGCGGGTATGGCATGTGAGACAGAGGTCGTTGAGACGCTCGTCTGTTTTCAGCATGCCCTCATCCATGCACTGGCTGCCGTGAGGATTATGGCAGTCAGAACAGGTCATCTTGCCTTCCCTTACAGGGTGGTGGGATGAAAGATACATCTGTGCCATGACGTCAGGATGGCACTTCTGACAGAGGTCAGTCTCTTTCTTCTCTGCAAGGAGGTTCCTTGTCTTGTTTTCGTGAACCTTGTGGCATTCGGTGCATGCAACGTCATATTCTGCGTGAACCGAACCGGGCCAGTTCATCTGGGCGCCAATGGTGTGACACTGGGTACATACACCGGCAACTTCCTCGGCCTCCAGGCCTTCATGCCCGAATTTCAGGATCTTTTCAGTATCACCGTCGCCTTCCACGTGGGCCGAACCCGGTCCGTGGCAGGACTCACATCCAGTCTGGTACCCTCCGGCAACCTCAAAAGATGCGATGTTCATGTGAATATTATACTTGTCGTGTGCAAAGTCTTCGTGACATTCCAGACAGGTCTCACTCCCTACATAAGTGGCGCCAGGCTCAACCTCTGGGGCCTTTACCACGCTTGCCCGCTGTTCAAGAGGGTTATCAACCATCTGACAACCGGCAATAAGGGCTAATCCCGCTGCAAGTATGAGAAATTTCTTCAGCATATTTCCCTCCGGTTTCCCTAACCTTTAGTTTTCTCAACACTTTGAATTAACGATGAGGGTACGGATTGATTTTTCCATCAACACAGCGCTCCGTACCGATACTTTCAAAATTGAATCAACTGGGCTGTCAGTTGCGGCATCACCTCCTTTTTTTATTCTTTTTTTACTGATACATTCCATATCACAAAAAAAGCCGCAGTTTCTTAACCTGATGTTAAGAAGCTACGGCTTAAAAAAATATCCCCTTCCGCACTTAATCAGTGCGGAGACACGTATATTTGCAGGGGATTCACCCGGAACCCCACTGTTTTTTCATTTTAAAGACGCTGTAAATGTGCCTTTAAAACACAAATTGGCTACAACTGTCATGCGGTCTCCCAACCCTAACGAGTCACTCCCCTGGCTCGATATTATTTAACAATTGTCTCTTATTAACCTTGTATGTCATAATTTATATAATATGTCAAGTTCTATCGACATAATTATTTCATTGCTGTTAATGTTTAATCTCAGCCTGTAAGGGCAGAGGCAGCTCCATGCTCTGAATCCGCTCTGTAAGATATTTATCGAAAATGTATAGCAGGAACTTTAACCCCGGAATTAAAAATACTGAATGGCGTATCAGACATGGGGCAGTTTAAAAGGATATGGAAGGTAATGGACAGTGGCTTCAGCATATATCTATTATTCTCGCAAACAGGATGTTTTATCTGAATAAGCCTGCCAAAAATGGCGCAATATCAGGTATTGATCTCCTTCGGTTGCTGCGTTTGAGTGAGGTAGAGGGGCATTCATATCACATCAGACGGCTTTTATATCTTGACTTATTACATTATAATTGTAATATCCTGAATGAATGTGCATTCATTTTCTCTGCCTTCCTGAAAAATACCATTATGAAAGTTGCGGACAAACACGACAAAATAGTCCAGGCTGCCATCAAGGTCTTTGCACGCAATGGTTTTTTTAACTCCCGCATCGCCGAGATAGCCAAGGAAGCAAATGTTGCTGACGGCACCATTTATCTCTATTTCAATAATAAATACGACATCCTGATCACCATTTTTGAAGAAGAGATGGGCAAGATCATTGCCAATGTCAAGCAGGAGCTTTCAGCAATACATGATCCCTGTATTCAGCTCATGCGGTTTGCCCACATGCATCTGTCTCTAATGGAGGAGCGCAGGGAGCTGGCCGAGGTCATACAGGTAGAGTTGCGCCAGAGCAGCAAGTTCATGAAAGATTACCGTAACAAAAAATTTGTGGAGTACACCAATATAATTGCGGGCATCCTTACTGAAGGGCAGAAACAGGGAATTTTCAGGGAGGATATAATCCCTGAAATTTTCAAAAGGGCCTTTTTCGGAGCGCTGGATGAAATGTCCCGTTTCTGGGTGCTCTCATCCCATAAAAAATTCAGTGTCAAGACTGCCGCAAGCCAGATAACCGGTTTTTTCCTTCAGGGCGCCCTTACAGACAGTGGCAGGCAGGATCTTAACTGTGCTGCTGCCTGACCTGCGATTGACTCTCCTGTGAACATTCCTGAACCGTTTGCTGCGTACGCCGGTTTTATCCCTGATTTCCAAAAGTTTATAAATCACCTTTCATCCCCCCTTCCGCCATATATCAGGCTGAATACCCTTAAGGCTTCTGAACAGAAGATCAGTGAGAGGCTGCGAGCAGAGGGGGTGAGGCTTGTAAAGACCCCGGTAAAGTGGCTTTTTCGTGCTGAAAGCAGTTCGGAGTTGCGGTCAGGCCCCAGTTATTATCTTGGCCTCATTTACCCTCAGGCCCTGTCCTCTGCCCTTCCGGTTCTTGCCCTGAATGTTTTACCAGGCCAGGTAGTGCTTGACATGTGCGCGGCGCCAGGAGGTAAAACCACGCATATTGCCCAGATCATGGGGGATACAGGGGTCATTCTTGCCAATGACCGAAAATATGGCAGGCTCACAGGGCTTATGTCAAATGTAAAGCGTCTTGGCATTACAAATACTGTAATTTCAAACTGCCGCGGCGAATTCCTTTCTCCTGCTGTCAGATTTGACAGGGTATTGATTGACGCTCCATGTTCCGGCGAAGGAAGGTACAGAATTTATGCTGATGGCATGCTGAGCCACAGAAGGCAGGGCTCAACAGACCTCACTGCCATCCAGAAGGGGCTGCTGCTCAAGGGGTTTGACCTCTTGAAAAGAGGTGGCATCCTGGTTTATTCCACGTGCACTCTCAACCCGCGAGAGAACGAGGAAGTGGTAAACCATCTGCTTAAAAAGCGTTCTGCCCGGTTAGAGGCCTGGAAGCCGCACATGCTGCCATGGCATGAGGGGCTCAGACACTATCAGGGAAAAGATTATAACGTGCAGACTGCACATTGCAGGAGATTCTATCCCCATGAAATCGATTCAGTGGGATTCTTCGTGGCCAAAATCCGTAAGCCCTGAAAGACGCAATGAACTGGTGCGGTTTTTTGAACAGAGATTCGGGGTCCCCCCCTCTCTGTTTGCTCCGTTCCACATGATGGCCTCTTCAAGGGTAACCTATCTTATAAGAAAATCTCCCTCTCTTTCCGGGATTTCCTCAATAAGAATTGTCAGGGCAGGCCTGCCCTTTGTCCGAAATGCAGGCAAGCACCTGAAACCTACCACTGAGGCAGTGCAACTTTTTGGTTATATGGCCACACGTAACATTGTGAACCTGAGCATGCATCAGTTGACCACCCTTTGTGCTGAAGGTGAGATAAGGATGCCTCTTGAGACGGATTCAGGTTTTGTATTCCTGATGGAGGGAGGCTATGCCTGGGGATGCGGCCTGTTTCTTGAGCCTGACCGCATTCTGTGCAGACTGCCCAAGAACATGAGGCAGGAACTGGGGCAGTGGGCCGATTCAGTGAATGCCAAGGGACAGTCCCTTAAGTAAATAAATCCATCTTTCAGACCTGACAATTATCCTGATTCCTTCATACATCGCACCACAAAAGCGCCTTGATCATTCATTTGCTGGTGCCCAAACTCCAGTTTGGGTACATTGGTCTGAAGCTCCTGCTTCTTTCCTTATCGATACTTCCAGGGTGGGTCACCTGTCCCTGTGTGGAAGCTGGAGCTTCCGGCTGTGCGTTCCCAAACTGGAGTTTGGGAACGAGCGGGTAAAGATCAACTGCCTGACCCGGAATGGATCAGGCGAGATGAGCGACGCTGCCATGTGATTAGCTTCCGTTTTTATGGATTTACAGCAAATCCAAACAAACGTTAAAATAAGCAATTAAGCGGAATTCTTTTTTCTAAAAAATACGCAACAATTATTATGCAGTGCAACAAAACAGTTGCATATTACGGTAACTTTTTAATTTTCTGTATGACAAAAAACCTATTTTTTTCTTCTTAAACTAATATTTTCAGTGTACTCTGATATCACTTTTAATTTGAAATGCTCAATTCAGGTTTCATGTTGTTTTCTACATATGCAACTGGAATTATGATGAAAAAAATCAGGCCATTAAATAATATAAATATCCTGCGGGCTTATGGGTGCATGGTGTTTATCTTTCCGCTTTTCTTTCTGTCTTTCCCATTCTACAGCCATGCTGATGAAGTCATAATGAAAAATGGTGACAGACTTTCCGGTGTGATCATATCAATGACGCCTTCTTCTGTTACCGTTAAGCTGCCCTATGCCGGAGAGGTAGAGTTAACGCGTACGGAAGTAGCTGAGCTGAGCACAACTGACCCATCAAGGCTTATGTTTGCAGATGATTCCCTTGCCTTTGGTAATCTCACCGTTTCTTCGGATGGAACGGCAGTTCTCAGCGATTCCATAACCGGTTCCAGCGAGAAGTACGCATTTTCCGATATCGAGTACCTCAACCCTCCGCCGCATATATCAGGGGAGGGCACGTCGTTTACCGGTGAGATCAACTTTGGTGGAGAGTTCAAGGAGGGTAATACAGTATCAACCAAGCTGAAACTGGATTTCACTTCACAGTATGACAGGGGGATACAACGCTATCTGTTTAATGGAATGGCCCAGTGGGAGAGCAAAGATCGCTCCAAAACCGAGGATAACTGGTTCATGCAGGGCAGATCAAATCGCCTGTTTGCCCCCAAATGGTACACTCTTGGCAATGCCTCCCTGGAATTTGACGAGTTCAAGGGGCTCAAACTCAGATCCGTTACAGGTGGAGGCGTGGGTTACCGTTTTTTAGATCAGCCTGATAAAAAGCTCTCTCTTGAAGGGGGCCCAAGCTTTGTTTATGAAAATTACAGGGAAGATGGTAAAAGCTATTCCCTGGCCTTCCGGGAAGGCGCTAATTTTGAATACCCTCTTTTTAAAAATCATGTGTTCCTCTACCATAATCACTCCATACTGCAGGGAATTACAAAAGGTCAAATGCTTTCAATCAGAACAAGTACAGGCCTGAAGCTGCCACTGGGTATTCTCGGCATACACACTGCAGCCCAGCTTGACTGGAACTGGGACAAAACCCCCTCACCTGGTAGGCAGAAATCGGACACAACTGTCACCCTGAAGTGCGGATATGGCTGGTAAACCATGGTTTTTTAATGGTCCCGATATTGCATAGTTAAATTCAACATTAAAATCCTTTTAAAGGAGGTGATGATACCGGACTATTGCTGTGTTGATTCAGTTAGGGAACCTGAGTTTTTCAAGTCCGCAGGTGCCATGCCTGCGGAACCAACCAAGGAGGGTATATGAACCATATCAAAAGGACAATACTCATTGCTACATGCCTGTTGTTTGTCTGTGGCAGCGTTCCGGTATTTGCCGGCGGCGTTGCCCCTGACCAGGAGCTGTCAGACCTGAAGGCCCAGATGGCTGTTATGATGGAGCGTATCAAGCAGCTTGAGGCACAGCAGGGACAGACCAATTCCGCTGAGGTTCAGGAGCTTCAGAAGAAGGTGCAGGACCTGGAGGCCTACAAGAAAGAGGCAAGCCAGACAAAGGCGTACTGGAAGAACGGATTCAGGCTGGAATACAAGCCCAATGACAGTGAATACCAGTACAAGATGCGAATCCGTGCCGGTCTTCAGTTCCGTTATTCGTATGTAGCGACTGACAATGATATTCCCAGCAACGCTGAGAATTACAGCTCAGTTATAGCAAGAAGGCTGCGTCTGTTTGTTGACGGCACCGCGCCGACTCCTGACTGGAAATACTATCTTCATGTCCAGCTTGAGCCGCAGGGAAAGGTCAACACTCATGATGCCTTCATACAGTGGCAGAAGTATAAATTTGCCAAGGTGCAGTTCGGCCGCATGAAAATTCCGTACAGCATGGAGTACTGGCAGAGCGGATTCATGCAGAATGGCGCTGACCGTACAATATTTACCGGTGATTCCGAGGCTGATTATGATCAGTTTGGACAGCGGACCTATGACATCCCTGGAGATAATGCCAGGCTTCGCGTAGGGAACCTTCTGGACAAAAACAACGGCTTCCCCACCGGCGGCATGTTGCTGTATCGTTCACAGGGTATCAACGTAAACGGTACTGTTGACATGCTGGGCATGAAACAGTTCCTGGCATACTGGGCTGGTATTTACAATGGTCGCGATACCAGAGGACTTACCAACGGAAATGCGGACATGCTCTACGTGGGCAGGCTCGGTATCAA
>WFRQ01000464.1 GCA_015486425.1 Deltaproteobacteria bacterium
CCTGATAACTTGCTCATTTTTCAGATGTTTTCCATGTTGACAAATGTAATTTATGTACAAGTTGCCTAATAACTTTATGAATGTTATGCTTGCCTGCTCAATGAAGCAGGAAATCAGCCTGCGAAATTTCGCTGGTTCCCAAACTCCAGTCCGGGAACCATAAACTGGAAGCTCCTGCTTCCCTGTTTCCCTGGGCGAACAGTTTTACAAGGTGCAAAAGCATTTGTTCATTGAGCCCGCCTATGGAATGGCGGTTTATCCGAAAATAGCTCAAAGCTGAAAGCTCAAGGCTCAAAGTAAAAGAAGCTCTAATTTGCTCATACAATGTCACACGCAGCAAGAGCATATTTTCATTGTTCATTGAGCCAGCCCAGGGAATGGCGGTTAATGTGGAAATACACGGTTCTTTCGTTTGTACTTTTCATGATACAGGCTGCTGCACTGCATGGGCCGCGCAGCATGAAAGTTTAACAGCATAGGATTAAGACCTACTGTACACGAATACCTGTCAACAGCATACAGACCATCTGCACAGCAATGTAATAAATTCTCATATTGCCTGAAATATTAGCTAAATCAATCTTATGGACTCTACTCCAACCCTGAATACCATTCCCCAGAAACATGGGGCTTTTGACACACTGGCACATGCCCTTGATTATGCCGCTGAAGGACTGACGGGCTTTAATTTTTATTCCCGCAAAGGCGAACTCGATTCTGTTCAACCATACAGCAGGATCAGGAGCGATGCAGTTAAACTGGCCCGTCGCCTGCTGCACCTCGGCCTTGAACGCGGTTCCAGAGTAGCCATCGTAGCTGTGACTCACCCTGACTTTGTGCGGTTTTTCTTTGCATGTCAATACGCGGGGCTCGTCCCGGTGCCACTTCCTGCCGGAACCCATCTAAATGGAGCAGAGGCATATAAAGGTCAGTTGAAGAGACTTGTGGCCATATGCGGTGCGAGGATTGCTGTATCCACAGAGGATTTTCTCCCATATCTCACTTCTGCTGTAAAAGGTCAGGGGCTGATAATGACAGGCCTTCCTGAAGATTTTGATGCCCTTTCTGAATCGGGTGAGGAACTTCGACCTCTTGGACCTGATGAACTGGCCTATCTCCAGTTTACATCAGGAAGCACCCGTTTCCCAAAGGGAGTGATGATTACTCAGTCCGCCGTAATGAACAACCTCGCTGCAATTGCAGGTCCCGGCATCTGTGTAACACCAGAGGACAGAGCTGTTTCATGGTTGCCTTTTTATCACGATATGGGGCTTGTGGGCCTTATGCTGGCCAGCATGGCAAGCCAGCTCTCAGTTGATTTTTTCAGCACCATAGACTTTGTCATGCGTCCACGCCTGTGGTTGAAACTGATGTCTGAAAATCGTGCCACCATATCATTCGGACCTCCATTTTCTTATGAACTTGCAGCCATGCGCCTTAAAACAAGCGATGTGGAGGGACTTGATCTCAGTCCCTGGCGCATAGCAGGCATCGGCGCTGAGATGATCCGCCAGGAATCACTTGAAAAATTTGCACAGTGTCTCAAACCCGCAGGTTTTAATGCCAGTTCGTTCATCCCCTGTTACGGCATGGCTGAATGTTCTCTTGCTGTTACCTTTGCTGAAATTGGCAAGGGAGTCAGGGCAGATCTCATAGACGCGGAAAGGCTGGCAGATAACAATAAAGTTGTTCATGTTACAGATGGTGACGGTGATAACGTCAGAAAGAGCGTGTTCATAAGGTGCGGCAAACCTCTTCCTGGTTTTGAGGTTGAAATCAGGGACAGCCAAGGGCAGGTGCTGTCTGAAGGAGAATGCGGTACGCTGTTTCTCAGGGGGCCAAGTTTAATGGCCGGCTATTTCGGTGATGAGCAGGCCACTGAAGAGGTTCTTTCCAGTGATGGCTGGCTTAATACAGGGGATATAGCCTACTGGTCTGACGGTAATATTGTTATCACCGGTCGCTCAAAGGATATGATTATTATCAATGGCAGAAATATCTGGCCTCAGGATATAGAGTATCTTGCTGAAACCATGGATGGTGTCAGGACAGGGGATGCTTGTGCATTTTCATGCCATGATACTGACGGACATGAACAGGCTGTGCTTCTGGTTCAGTCCCGTATTGCCGAAGAGGCTGACAAGCGCAGAATGGCAGAACACCTGAAAAAACTCATACAGCAGGAGTTGGGCATTGACTGCATAGTGGAAATTGTGCCTCGCAATACCCTGGTTCGTACAACTTCAGGCAAGCCATCGAGAAGTAGTACCCGTAAGGTATATCTTGATATGCTGTTGCAGAATCAGGCAGCAGCCTGACCACATAGGGGCTGTCCAAAAATAAATTGGATGATGGCACTCGCAGATTTAGGTCAGGCTGAGTTGAACTGATTGAGCAAAACCGCAGGCGTAGCTGGGTTACGTTGAGGATTTTGTGATTGAAGTTCGGCTCAGGATGATCTGAAGATGAGATATGAAATCGCCAAGTTATTTTTGGACAGCCCCTTAACCTGTTAATGCCTGGATGACGCAAAAAAAAATGAAAGCCGCCCTGACAGGGGCAACCGGTTTTATAGGCTCTACTGTTCTGCGCCACATGGCAGCAAATGCATGGGAAGTGCGTGCACTTGTAAGGCCTGGTTCCCTTGCGCGGCGGCCTGATTTAAAAAATGTCAGGTGGATTACCGGAGATGTCAGTCAGCCTGATACTCTTTCAAAACTTGTAACAGGCGTTGATGCAGTAGTACACTGTGCTGGCGCGGTCAGGGGTGCGGTCAGGGACGATTTCGATCTGGTCAATGTCAGGGGTACGGAAATACTTGCAGACATATGTGCAGATCAGAAGACATTTCCCCATTTTCTGCTCATCTCCTCACTGGCAGCAAGAGAACCCGCACTTTCCCATTATGCTGCCAGCAAACGCGAATCTGAAAACGTACTTGCAAAATCCTCTATTCCCTCCAGTCGTATCACCATCCTTCGTCCTCCTGCCGTTTATGGCCCCGGTGACAGAGAAATGCTCCCGTTGTTTCAGGCAATGTCTATGGGGATATGCCCAATTCCTGGAAGCGACTCTATGAAAGTATCTCTTATCCATATCCGTGACCTTGCCAACGCTGTGCTGCGTCTCGTTAGTCTTGACAACATTATGACGTATGCCTCGGATGAAACGTTTAATTTTAAAGACAGAATTTTTGAACTTCACGATGGCCATTCAGGGGGTTACTCCTGGCACGATATTATCAAAACCGTATATCGTATAACCGGACGCAGGATAATATGCATAAAAATTCCTGTTGCTATTGTAAAGATGCTTGGATTGGTTAATATTGGTGTCTCAAAAATAACAGGAAGAGCACCTATGCTTACGCCTGGAAAGGTTCGGGAGCTTGTTCACCCGGACTGGACAGCAGACAATAATAAAATTACAAAAGAGACAGGATGGTGCCCTGAGGTCACCCTTGAACAGGGTTTAAGGGATATACTGCGGCCTGGTGGTATTAATTGAAAAATTATCGCGAAGTGCTTGGTTTTTCACACATAGGGGGCTGTCCAAAAAGAAGTTGGATGATGGCGCGCGCAGATTTATGTCAGGCTGAGTTGAACTGATTGAGCAAAACCGCAGGCGTAGCCGGGCTGCGTCTATGATTTTGTGATTGAAGTTCGGCTCAGAATGGCCTGAAGATGAGATGCGAAATCGCCAAGTTATTTTTGAACAGCCCTTAAGTTAATCGTTTCAAAATGTTGAAAATCATCTTATAAAGACATTAAAAGGAGCTACATCAATTATAACTTTCCAATTTTGAAACCCTTCGGGATTGCCGTGTTTACTGCATCTCCTTTGTCATCAGAATCCCATATAGCATGCTATAATGGGAATTCCTCTTTCGCGGGTCTGCAGCAAATCCGACAATCGTTCAATCTATGTGGGAATTATTTGCTTGTGCGGTATTTTTAAGTATTTGTAAACTCAGGCGGAGAGAGAGGCAGAAGGATATAAATGGCAGCAGATCGGGAAATAGCAGGTAAAATAATTGAAATTCTTAAACCCATGGTACCTGAAGGTACGGAAATAGTTCCTGATACAGACATGGGAGCAGACCTTGCCATTGATTCACTGAAATCCATGGAGATCCTTGCCCAGCTTGAAGATACCTTTGATATATCCATTCCCATAAATGTACTTTCTGAAGTAAGAACTGTTGAAGACCTGGCAATACAGATAGAAAAACTTATCTGAAGCCTTAACAATCCCCATGAATATTTTTGATAAATTCCGCAGGCTGGCAGAGTCAGGCAGAGCACTTGAAAAGGAGTTTGGCTCCTTTTTCAACGTGGTGATGGAAGATATTCTGTCCAGTACAGAAGCTGTCATCAATGGCCGCAGGGTTATACTTGCAGGCACTAACAATTATCTGGGTCTCTCCATGGATCCGGAGTGCATCAGGGCTGCATGCCTTGCCACTGAAAAGGAAGGGACCGGCACTACAGGGTCCCGCATGGCAAACGGCACCTTTTCCGGACATGTCGCACTGGAAAAAGAACTTTCGGATTTCTGGGGAGTTACTCATACAATTGTTTTTACTACAGGATACGGTGCCAACCTGGCGGTTCTTTCGTCCCTGTCAGGCCCGGATGACGTTGTCATCCTGGATTCAGACTGTCATGCCAGCATTTATGACGGCTGCCGCATGGGTGGGTCTGAGGTGTTTCGTTTCAGGCACAATGATATTGAAAACCTTGAAAAGCAGCTTCGCCGTCTGCAGAAACGCAATGCAAGCGTACTTATAGCAGTGGAAGGGCTATACAGCATGATGGGTGACAGAGCGAAACTCAGGGAAATCGTTGATCTGAAACAAAAATACGGTGCCTGGCTCCTTGTGGATGAGGCTCATTCCCTTGGCGTACTTGGGGAAAACGGCAGGGGCCTTGTTGAAGAAACAAACTGCCTTGATGGGGTTGATTTCATAACCGGCACATTCAGCAAGAGCCTTGGCGCTGTTGGCGGTTTCTGCTCCAGTAATCACCGGGACCTTGAAATACTGCGTTATGCCAGCAGACCATACGTCTTTACAGCCTCCCCCTCCCCTTCCAATATTGCGTCTGCCAGGCAGGCGCTCCGGATCATCCGAACCAGCCCTGAATTAAGAAAAAGACTGTGGGAAAACACTCATGTGCTTTACAGCCGTCTTGAAAAACTGGATTTGAAACTTGGTCCTGAGCCCAGTCCCATAATTCCTGTAAGGTATGAAGACCCGCACGATGCACTTAAAATCTGGAATAGTCTGCTTGAACAGGATGTATATGTAAACATGGTACTTCCTCCTGCCACCCCTGATGGAAGTGCTTTTCTCCGGTGCAGCATGAGCGCAGCTCACACTCCTGAGCAGGTTGAAATAATAGGTGATGCATTTGCTTACGCAGTAAGTAGTGCGTGAAGTTTATTGCGCATACCTTCTTTTTTTAAAAAATTCAACACGGCATTTAACCGTATCCTGATTCATATCCACCCATTATAGTCTGCCATGCAGCTCATAATTACATTTTTCAGGCGCTATCCATCCAAAAGTGTCATAACTCTTATTGCCATGCTGTCCGCTGGCATTGCAGAGGGGCTTGGCATGTCCATGCTGCTTCCTCTGCTCGGTATGTCTATCAAAGAGGGAAATGTAACTCATACCGCAGGTCATGCCCCCTCTGCACTTGAGCAGGCCGTAAGCAACTTTTTCTCTTTTCTCGGTATCCATCCAACAGTCAGCATGCTGCTTGTCCTGTTCGTCTTAAGTATTGTCTTAAAATCCGCCCTGGTGTTAATCGCAAACAGGCAGGTTGGCTACATGGTTGCGCAGGTGGCAACTGATCTTCGCCTATCCCTGATTCGAGCCATTTTTTCAAGCAGATGGGAGTATTTTATACATCAACCGGTTGGAGCTTTTACTAATGCCTTTGCAACCGAGGCCAGCAGGTCAGCAAGTGCCTATCTTTTCGCCATGAGGATAATGGCGCTTCTGCTTAATGCCCTGGTTTATATAACGATAGCTCTCATGGTGGCATGGGAGGCTACGCTTATAGCGCTTGCCGCCGGTGTGATGATTCTTTATCTGCTTAAAATGCTGGTTCGATATGCCAAAACGGCAGGTAGAAACCAGACTGACCAGCTTAAAACGCTTCTTGGACTGATGACAGACACCCTTCAGTCAATAAAACCTCTCAAAGCCATGGCCAGGGAGGACATGACAAAAAAAATGCTTGAGGAAGAAACTATCAACCTCAACTCAGCTCTCCGCCGGCAGGTATTCAGCAAGGAGGCCCTTAAAGCTTTGCAGGAGCCCCTTACTGTTATTTTCTTTGCCTTCGGGCTTTACACAGCTCTGATCTTGCTCAAGCTTCCAATGGCGAGAATACTTGTAATGGTTTATATGCTGGCAAAAATTTTAAAAACCCTCCAGAGGGCTCAGCGCGAGCAGCAGTCAATGGCTATTGCGGAGAGTGCCTACTGGTCTCTCCATCTCAGAATTAAGGAAGCTAAAAAGCGCCAGGAAAAATCCTCAGGTAGTACAGTTCCTGTATTTAACAAATCAATCAGACTCGAAAATATCAGTTTTGCATATGATGATCACATGATATTTCAAGACCTTTCCATGGAATTCCCTCGTGGGACTTTCACATCTGTTGCTGGTCCATCAGGAGCGGGTAAAACTACCGTAATAGATTTGATCACAGGTCTGCTGTCTCCGGATAAAGGACGTATCTTTATAGATGATGTACCAATGGAAGATATTGACCTCAGGGCCTGGCGGAGAATGATCGGATATGTACCTCAGGAGACCTTACTGCTGCATGACTCAATATTCATAAATGTTACATTGGGAGATCCTGCTTTTTCAGAAAAAGATGTTGAGTTAGCCCTTAAAAAAGCAGGAGCCTGGGAATTTGTTTCCAGCCTTCCTGAGGGCATGAACACTGTTACTGGTGAAAGAGGTAGTATGCTCTCAGGCGGACAGAGACAGAGGATAACAATTGCAAGAGCACTGGTTCACAGACCGGAACTCCTGATTCTCGACGAGGCTACAAGCTCCCTGGATTCAAAAAGTGAAAAGGAGATATGTGAAAC
>WFRQ01000465.1 GCA_015486425.1 Deltaproteobacteria bacterium
ATCAGGATTTCACCTCAATAGCGAACCTCAATACCTGCCTCAGCCATTGCCGCCTTGACCTCTGATATGGGCACCTCTCTCCTGTGAAATATACCTGCGGCAAGAGCTGATTCAGCATCTGTCTTCTGAAAAACTTCCACAAAATGCTGCGCTGAACCTGCGCCACTGGATGCAATTACCGGGATACCAACCGCGTTCTTCACCGCATTTATAAGTTCCAGATCAAACCCTGAGTTTGTGCCGTCTTTATCGATGCAGTTAAGAAGAATCTCACCCGCACCGAGTTTTTCGCATTCCTGTGCCAGGGTTATGGCATCCAGTTCACATCCTTCCCGTCCTCCCTTGATGGTACACTGGTACCAGCAGTACTCTTCACCCTGAGGCCCAGGAATATTTGTCCTTATGGTTTTGTGTGGGGTTTCAGCAGGCCCTTTCACATAAACACGTCTTGGATCAACAGAGATCACAACTGCCTGATTACCGTACACACGGGCTATCTGCTCAATGGAGCTCTGACCCGTAGCCTTTCCACTCCTGAGGTAATCCATGACAATCAGCACTGCGTCACTTCCTATTGATATCTTGTCAGCGCCTGAACGGAAATATTCGGCTGCCACTTCAAGGGCAGACCATGTTTTCCCACTCCGGTCCGTGTAGTCCCGAATGCCGCCGCCTATGGTGAGCGGAACAAAGACATTCACCGAGGTCTGCCGAAGCACCTCCAGCATTGGCATGTCCTTCAAGGGGAAATCCCTGAACCCTGTAATATTTAAAAATGTTATCTCGTCAGCACCTTCATCATAATACCGGCGGGCAAGCTCCACGGGTTTTCCGAGATTGCGAACTTCACCTTCCTCGCGCACGTCATACTGGTCACCCTTTGTTACAACAAGATCCCCTGCGTCATTTGTTCTGACATCAAGACAGGCGATGACACGTTTTGCAAGGCGTGTCTCCTCAGGCACTACAGGCGGGAGAGAAGCAGATTCAGCGCTGCTGATAAAATTTTCCAGCATTTTCAAACCAGTGCTTCCGCTCTTTTCAGGATGAAACTGCGTGGCCACTACGTTGCCCTTTCTGATGCTGGATGCGTATTCATATCCATAGTCAGTGTGGGTGAGTATTACCGACTCATCCTCAGGGGCTACATGGTAGGAATGAACAAAATATACCTTTTCGTCACCTGATAGCCCATTGAACAGACCGCATGGCTGACGCACCTTGATGCCGTTCCAGCCTATCTGTGGTACTGAAAGCGCAGTATCAAAGCGCTTTACGCGGCCCTTTAAAAAACCGAGCCCCTTTACGTCAGGGGCCTCCTCACTGTATTCAAAAAGCGCCTGCAGTCCCAGACATATGCCGAGAAATGGCCGGTCTGCCTCAAGATACTGCAAAAGGGGCTTTACGAAACCGCGCCTCTCCAGTATTTCCATCATGCTTCCAAAGGCTCCAACGCCTGGGAAAACAAGCTTTTCCGCAGTAGCTATATCATCTCCTGCCTTAACAGGTTTTACGCTTTCACCAAGTGATTCTATGGCATTTATGACGCTACGGACATTTCCTGCGCCGTAATCAAGTAAAGTTATCATTATTACATGTTTCCTGGGGCAGACATGGAAAAGCCAGTCTGCTTTTTATTGGACAATAAAAATCTTATTTGTTAAAATTAAAACATATGGCATGATTATCAGATTTGACGTCTCAATTTAATACCATGGCCTGCAAAAACAAGATTGGTCTGGAGAGATTTATGGGGAAGCTTGAAAAAAAGGAAGATGCTCAGGGCAGCAGAATAGATGCAGCACAGAGACTTACAAAACTTGCGGGCATCATAGCTCAGGGTCATGCTGATATCCTGGGCCGGGATGTTGTCCTTGGAGATAAGGTGGAATCGTGCTGGAGCGTTACAGTACGGGACGGTTTTATTCATTACGACCTTTCACTTAAAATTCCACTCTCAGATGCAGGGCGAGCAGGAACATGCAACATTACGCAAGACACTGGGGAATACCCCTCTGCAAAACGCACAGCAGGTGCTGGCAGAAAAAGTGGCAAAGGCCGCTACAGGGCCAAAAAACACAAGAAAACCACAGGGGCATTGTGGAAAATTGTAAAGAAGGCAGTGCAGGACAAGAGGCCTGTCTCAGACGCTGACGCCTCAGCCCTGATGAAAAATCTGAGGCAGTATAACGATTTTGTAAAAGATGAATGGCAGCCTCAATGGGAAGAGTGCGTTCAGGCAGTGGAGCAGTGTATTGAAGCAATAAAGAAGCAGGACTTCAAAACTGCTGACACACTGCAGAAAAAAGTCAATGATCTCACAAAGACCTGCCACAAGAAGTTTAAATGATGATGTCTGAGTGAGTTTACCGCAAATCTTGTGCGTTAATGAAGATAAATCAAGGACAGCCCTAAACTCTAATTGACTGCCCTTGATTTCATTCTGCTTTTCAGGAATACGCGTCCCTCATTAACACCCTCTCAATATAATCTCTGCATAGCACGATAAAACCTAACTTCTGAATACGTCCGTGTAAATTCTCCTGTATCTGCTTACAGGGTGCTGCAGATACAAGACCGAGGACGCGCAGGCGTACAACACCTACTTCAAGCGTCTAATTCAAGCGTCAGGCAACGCCGTAGATGCGGTACCCTGTTAGCAGATACGAGAAGACAGCTAAATTTTAATCATCAGCAACTGTTCCAAAAATACTTGACAGATACCGAAGCATATTTGTCGTCATGACACCTGCATTAGCGGCTGCCTCGGCTAAATCCCTGCCATCAATATCATTATCATCACCATAATCAAAGTCATATGGCATAGACACTTCATGAACTGTAGCGAAACTGTCAACCGTGGCCTTCATGAAACCTTCTTCGCCCATGGAGAGCAGACCATAATTGATACCCTTTATGGGAAAATGCGGGGGATAGATCGGCCCTTGTATCTCGTGCTGTATTATTTCACCATTGCATTTAAAAAAGACCGTATTGCCTTTCAGCTCCACAGAAAGGGTATTAGAAGTATCAAATTCAAGAGGTGTGGGGAAAAACTCACTGTAGAATTGATCAAACTGCAAAGGGTTCACGTTTTCAATCCGCTTGAGATATGCTTTTGCTCTCAGAGTGTGTGAAGGTTCAGAAATAATGTAAATGGAAGCAGAGATATCTCCTATATTATATTGATTCCCATCATCATATGTATCATTGTAAAGAACTGCTCCAACGCCTATGAGGCCGGCTACCTGGTCCAGCTCGCTGTCGTTCCCAACCGTTACCCTGGCCCTAATATACTTTGAATCATGGTCTATAAACTTGATAAGCCTTATTTTGTCTTTGGTGGCCCGCCGTTGAAGGTGAAGCAGGCCGTTTGCCACTGAC
The DNA here is from genome assembly GCA_015486425.1 of Deltaproteobacteria bacterium. GTDB lineage: Bacteria > Desulfobacterota > Dissulfuribacteria > Dissulfuribacterales > QOAL01 > S144-17. The sequence continues at coordinate 3,385 of WFRQ01000465.1, forward strand.
CGAACGGATTCCTGGTTCCTCCAACGCTCCGGATTTATCAAAACATCCTCGAAATTTTCATAAATATCCGAGCTGTTATTGATCCTGACATTGTCAAAAAGAGCTGCGCAGGTACCTACTCCTCGGTCTCCATCTCCCCACACACCAGTAGTAAGGGCCTTGAACGGATTAGTCTCCTGACCTATCCTTTCGCTGGCGGTAAAGAGTACCTCTGTTCCATTTACACTGAAAGTGAATTGATTAGCATCTGCATCGTATGCAATTTTTACGTCATATTCACTGCCTGTTTCTATTTCAACAGGTATGGAACCCGAATTCCACTGGCCGCCCCCTGTCATAACGCCCCACCATGCCTCAGGCCCATTTCCCCTGCCTCCTACGTTGATACTGGCCCAGACATCGCCGTTACCATCTGAATAGAAAACACCTTCAATCTGGGCGCCGGTCATAAAGGTGTTCTCGTTTTTGATTTCGCCACCAAGGTATGTGATATCTGCTGCTATGGCATTAATGGTATCGGCATGCCTGAAAATGGTCTGATTCAACACAAAACCTTCAGGCTGAGTTTTGCCAGCTATGCTTGAAAAGAGATGGCCATTCCTGATTTCTCTCACTTTGTCAGTGCGGTCCCACTTTTCAGGGTCCAGGAAATCAGCGGTAAAACCGTCATATAGATAACTGTCACTGAAATTGGGATCATGCTCTCCTTCAAGGCCATCAAGTCTGCCGTTAAAATTGGTATCCTCTTCTCCGTCAGTGAGGCCGTCATGATCCGTGTCCAGAGAAAGCGGATCAGTAACACTATCAGGGTCCTGGTCAGGGACAAAAACAGCGCGATCAGTATCCGGCCCTATTTCAGCAAGAGTAAGCCCAAGCTCTGTACCGTCCTGAACACCATCCATATCGGTATCTGCCGAACACGGGTCAGTCTCATCCATATCCAGCACCCCGTTGTGGTTGGCATCTTCGTCCATATCGGGGATACCGTCATCATCAGCGTCAGTGTCCCCAGGTACCATGCATGTAATCTGTGTTCCTGAATCTGTTAAAAAACCAGGGTAATATGCATTATCAGCCATGGCAGACATGCAGGGCAGAAAAATTGCATAGCTCAGGATTAAGCAGAAAAAAACGGCTGCCGATTTGATACTCATTAGAAATCTCCTCCTTGTAATACATTGCGACCAATATTATCCATTCCTGGCATTTACAGGCATGGAACCCACAAAACCGGAACAGCAGGTCGCATTTGTTTGAATGATGTTATAAGGGAAATGCCAGATCAGTTCCTCCCCAGAAACCTGAACCTGGCAGCATTTTCTCTTGCAAGATATGTTCCTCTTTGCAAAATTAAAAAAA
>WFRQ01000466.1 GCA_015486425.1 Deltaproteobacteria bacterium
CAACCTTGATGGTCCTGGTATCCCCCACAGGCCTTATCTCTTCTTCCTGGAGCACCCTCAGCAGCTTTACCTGCAGGGTAAGAGGCAGATCGCCAAGTTCATCAAGAAATAACGTTCCGCCATTTGCCTCTTCAAAAAGCCCCCGCTTTCCCCTGACTGCATCGGTAAAGGCCCCCTTAACATGACCGAAAAATTCACTTTCAAGCAGATTCTCAGGGATTCCTCCACAGTTTACCGGGATAAAGGGTGCATGACGCCTTATGCTGTTAAAATGAAGGGCCTTTGCCACAAGCTCCTTTCCTGTGCCGCTCTCACCAGTAACAAGCACGGTAGTCTTGTAATCCTTGACCTTGTCTATGACATTAAAGATGCTGCCCATTGCAGGGCTCTTGGCAATTATGTTCTGAAATGAGTATTTCTGCTTGACCTCATTTCTCAGAAGCTCATTTTCCTTTTTGAGCTGCGTCCTCTCCTCTGCGCGGCGCAGCACAAAAAACAGGTGTTCGGCAATAACCGGCTTGTGGAAGTAATCAACTGCACCGAGGTGAATAGCCTCCATGGCCATGTCAACGTCAGCCTTGCCGGACATCATTATAATGTTTGATTCCACGCCTGCTGCTCTGGCCTTTCTAAGGAAATCAAGCCCTGTCTCAACATCCGGATCATCTTCAGGGCCGAGAAACACATCGGAAAGTATATGGTCAAAGGGCTGCCTGGTGGCCATGGACATGGCCTCATCGATTGTGGCCGCCTGGGCCACTTCATATCCTCCCTTTTTTGATGTGAGGTAGGCGCTCAGTATCTTCCTTACCTCAAATTCATCATCCAGTATGAGTACGCGGCGTTTGTTTGGCATTTTTTTGTCTGTATTCCCTTAGGGGCTGTCCCTTAAACTTTCCTGTTAAAGCACCCAGTCTGTGCAACACTCACTGATATGATCAGTACCAACGAAACTCCTGTGCATTTTCAGATAAAAAGTCTTCGCGTTGCATGGCAGTCATGCAGGCATGGCCTGAGCCGATAATATTCTTAGATACCACTCTATGATTTCATGTCCGTAAAACAGGTAAAACACTGCTGCACCGGCAAGAAAAGGGCCATACGGAAGGGCATGGTGCCTCCCCTTTTTACTGAATACCATCATGGCCACACCAATAAGTGAGCCAGCAGCCGCACTGAAAAATATAACTGCAGGTATTGCCTGCCACCCCAGAAACGCCCCTATCATTGCCAGCAGTTTTATGTCTCCACCTCCCATGCCTTCCCGTTTTGTAAAAAAATAGTAACCCCAGGCAACAAGATAAAGAATGCCTCCGCCGAACACTATCCCAAGGAGAGAATCCAGCCAGCTTACACCAGGCAGAAAAAAAGAAGCCGCAAACCCCACGGGTATGCCATAAACCGATATGGCATCGGGTATGATGTAATGCCGCAGATCAATAAGGGTCACCACCAGCATGGCAGAGAAAAAAAGGCAGTAAATTACAGCAGGAATACCGTAACCAAACCTCAGCCAGAACAATACGTACATCAGGCCGTTCACGCCCTCCACCAGGGGATACTGGACTGATATGCTGCCACCGCATTCCCTGCACTTTGCCCTTAATATGAGATAACTTATCAGAGGGATATTCTCCCACCAGCTCAATTGGTGCCCACATCCGGGACACGCAGAACCAGGAGAAACCACTGATTTTTTCTCAGGCATGCGGAAAATGCACACATTAAGAAAACTTCCAATACACGCGCCTAACCAGAAAATAAGAAAAATAACCAGTCCCTGGGGAAACTCAGGCATACCTGCCATCCTCTTGTAATTTTAGAATGAAATGCACGGGATTTTCGCAGGCATTTTCCACGTCCAGTCTGTAACTGCCGGCACTGACCCTTTTTAAAGTATTCCACATATTATCTGAAAATTCCTGCACTCCTGCCTGTCTTCAAAGTGGCATGGCGATGTCATGAACCACTGCCTTGCAGGACACCAGAAACGCCCCTTGAAGGGTTCGTTACATCCTTCCACTGTTATGGCCCTGCGGCTCTTCCGGCCTGCGGAAACCTTTCCGCTGTGAACCTGAAATTTCCAGACCTTCATGTGCTGTTTGCCTCCTTTAATCCCTTTATCGGCACCATTAAAAGAATTTTCAAGACATGCCTGTCTGACTGTCACCTATGCAGGGGAAGGTATTTCCAGTCTTGTGATACGTCCCTGTTCCACAAGCTGCTCATAACTGCCGCGTATATCCTCAAGCTGTGGAAGCAGTTTGACAAACCGGGAATAAATGGAAAAGTATTCAGACTGATCCTCTTCGAAGCGGACGTGAACAAACTCCATACCCACTCCCTCGTTGTTCTGTCCGGTATGTTGCACATACCCCTTCATGGCTATAACACCCACTACCGGCAATTCCATGTACAGGTCAGTAAGGAAGCCCTCGGATATGGCGCTTACAGTCTCAACAAAACACCCATCCAGTGAGATGTTGCTTGCAAATCCTTCAAGCTTGAACTCAGGGAAGTACACCCGGAGCAATATGCTGTAGCGTTTACTTTTTCTTCTTTCCTGTATCTGACTGGTCATCGATAATATCCCTGTTGTATGTTGAAGTGATAGCACTGCGGTTCCAGAAG
>WFRQ01000467.1 GCA_015486425.1 Deltaproteobacteria bacterium
AGACAGCATGCAGCTTGACCTGTGCAGGTTGGATTGTCCCGTATTCAGCGCTTATGCCAAGCTCATCAAAGACCTGTTTCCATATTTCACATATATCCACTTCAGGAAAATCAACGCCCATGTTTTTAAGCCGCGCGTGGTGCTTGAGTATCTGCTCCCTGAACACCTCTCCTGCCCGCAGTGGCCTTTTGTCATTCTGCGCAAGGTTTATTCCTGCATCGGAAAGAGCCATTCTGAAAGCCTGGGCGCTGTGCTGTGCTGAGTCCTTTCCTATGTCTCCGGCGGCAGATATGAAAAGTGTTCCGTAAATATCAAAGATTACAGCCTCTACAGGCTGATGCCCTGCTGGCAGAACAGGGGACACTCCTGTTGGTATTGGGGCAAGGGGATGGGACAGGGATTTTATCAGCTCTATGAGGTTTTTCATAATCTGCTTCCTGAATTCATCCTCAGCATTGTAAGCCGTTCAGGAGATAGGAAGTTTTCAAGCAGGCGAATTCCATCAAGTGCTGTCACTGGCCGGGGTTGGTGTTCTTTAATGTCGCTGTATGTCCTGATTATGTTTTTTCCGTAGCTTTCAAGGCTGAAGTACTCTTTAATTACCCTGCGGTTGTTTTCAATCACCTCTCGCACGTCATCTCCGGGGCGTGGCAGGGAATTGGGCGCAAATTCGGAAAACCGTGCCGGGTTTGTCATGATTTTTCGTATGATCTCTGCCTGAAATTCTTCGTCAAGACATGCGAAATCTATTTTCCCATCCTGTATCCAGGTTTCATCAAGGTCTGGCAAAGGGGGCATGTTCCGGCTCCACTGGTAGGCTGCAAGATATTCTTCCTGCACGCGTCTGATTTTCTGGATCAGTGAGTCCATGTCAAGGAATTTTGCAGGGACAAGGAGCTTTTCGTACATCCAGGGAAGAGAGATACCATATTCAAGGAAATCTGTTGTAATATCACTAAGATTTCTGCCGCACACAGGCCTGTCCAGTACCCAGGGCTCAAGGAATGCCATGCCGAAGCCCTCGGCAATGCTGGTGGTCACAACTGAATATGCCTGGGCCACCATTGCGGAAAAGGAAAGCCCCGTTTTTGCTGCGTATTCAAACTGCACCGGAAGGTCAAGCTCTGCTGCAAAGGCCTTCCAGCCCTGATAAAAAGGCCTTTCCAGGGGGTTTTCAGGCGCCATTGTGAGGGCATATATATCATCAGACCAGGAGGCGGCTGCTGCCCACAGAAGGAATTCCCCTATGTTTTTCCTGCGAATGGCGCGGGTGGGGTACAGATAGATGCGTTTTTTGGGAAGTGACGGATGATGCACAGACCGGGCATGTGAGTCAAAATTACTGTGATGCACAGGTTCCATTTCAACAGGATTTGGAAGCAGATGAAGTGTATCAGGTTCTGCCCCTGCCTGACGCATGAATCCCAGGTCCCTGCTGTTAAGCAGGGCGTAATGGATATGCGGAGCACATGGATAGAGAAGCTCTGAAAGCCGCTGATGGTCACCGTCTGCAAGCCTCTCAAGCTGACGGCTGTAGTTTGCAGGGCGGCCATCCTCAGGGAAATCATGAATCTGAAGCAGCAGTTTCTGTCCCTGGTCTGCCAGTTTTTTTACTGCCCCTGGAAGCGCCAGGTTTTTCCCAAGGCTGTGGTTATGAAAGTGCCAGATGTCAGGGCTGGCTCCAAGTGCACTTGATGCCGCATCCTGCAGCCGGTCATAAAGGGTACTTTCAGAAACGCCTCCGCTGATATTGTCGTAATGCAGCTCTTTTACCACCCTGCATGGCATGTCCCACGAAGATGGCGGGGCCTGGCCTGTGATGACCGTGACGCGCATGCCACGGGCCTGCAGGGCCTTTACGGTGTGCAGGATGATCCTGGTAACTCCGCCTCGCTGCAGGTGGTAGTGACAGATGGCAATGCGCATGGATGATTTATTCAATCCCGCGCCTTTTCCTGTACTCGGAAAGCTCGATCATTGGAGGGCGCTCCTCCTCTACTATTTCGTGTATGATCTGTTCATAGCTGTTGTCCCGTGCCTGGAACTGGCGCAGATACGGGGTAAGCTCCGGCATGTCCGCCACTATGCCCTTTGTCTTGAGTCTCTTCAGAAAGGTGCGGAGAATGCCGAATGCCATCTTTCCAAGGTCCCTTGTTGACTGGTGCCTGTGAACGCGCTTGTCCAGGTCTGTCTGCCCGAACGCCTCAATGCCCCAGCCGTCATACACGTCTATGAGATGGGATGTCTCCACGCCATATCCCACAGGGAATGGTATGCGCTCCAGGATTTCCCTTTTTACTGCATACTCACCTGAAAGAGGTTGAATGATTGCCGTAAGCTCCGGAAAGAAGAGGGAGAACAGAGGCCTTACCAGGATTTCAGTAACCCGTCCTCCGCCAGAGGGCCTTATCTCCTTTGAAAGCGCAAGGGGCCTGTCATAGAATGCCTTCACGTACTTTATCTCAGGTCTGTAGATGATAGGTGCCACAAGGCCGTAAACAAAACGCGGGTGTATATTCTTTATGTCCGCATCCACATATACGATAATGTCCCCCTGCAGTTGATAAATGGCCTTCCAGAGATTTTCGCCCTTGCCGCGCTTGAAACCCATTTCAGGAAGAATGTCCGCAGACAGGTAGACAGAGGCCCCGAACGAGGCGGCTACTTCTATTGTCCGGTCAGTGGAGCCGGAGTCAATCACCGCTATCTCATCAAGAAGCGGGTAGCGGTCAACCAGTTCTGACTTGAAGAGCACAACCTCCTTGCCAATGGTCTTTTCCTCATTGAGCGTGGGGATACATAGTGAGACAGTAAGCCCCTTTTTCTCCTTCTCCTCAATGAGCCTCAGAAGGTCCCAGAACTGGCTGTGGTGGAATGTGTTTGACTGCAGCCAGTTGCTAATGTTCTGCACAGCATCCTCCGTCTATTGATAGGAGCAGGCCGATGAGCTGGGCCACTCCTTTCATTATGGGTGATATATCAATGCGTTCGTCAGGATAGTTGAGGTTTTCACCTGTGGTGATGCCGATGCACATAGCGGGGATGTTGTTTTCCACAAAACCCGATACCACTGACGAGTATGGATTGTCTCCAGGGTGTATGCCAAGTGTGGTAAGGACCCGTCTGGCCTGGAGCACAAAGAAGTGTTTCTGGTCAAGACCCCCGTAACGTGTGCGTGCGATAACGTTAAAGTCGATATTGACCCTGTATTCCTTTGAAAGCTCTGCGATCACAGCGTCTATTTTTTCCGTAATGTCAATTATGGTCTGGTCTGAATCGCTGCTGAGCTGGAATTTGAGCCGTGCCTTTCTGGCAGGTGTCTTATAGGTTACTCCCCCTTCAATATAGCCCAGGATCAGGCGGGTGGCAGACTGTTCAGGCAGGTGAATTTTTCTCAGGCGGTATATTATCTGGCTCAGGACATCCAGGGCGCTTACCTCCTCGTATGCCTTGTCTGCAACACAAAATATCTCACCGCCGAGAGATGCCCTTGAACGGAAGTTAAGTCTTCCAAGCT
>WFRQ01000468.1 GCA_015486425.1 Deltaproteobacteria bacterium
ATCGGATGATGCAACCAGATCGGTCATGGAATCATCGCTGAAGACCTCAAACCTGCATAAAATTTCGTTCCCATCCGGATCAGCGGCATTGGTCATTTCAAGAAGCGGGGTAACTGTATCTGTATGCATGCCGTCTGCCGGGCTGCTTATGCCTGGTATGCCAGGGGGGTCATTTTCTGTATTTACAAAGAATCGTCCGTATGCCCACTCGCTGAATGAATAACCGTCAGTTGCCCTTACCCGCCAGTAATACCAGTGATTATCATCAAGCTCCTGAGGTAGCGGCCAGGTGGTGTTGCCATCTCCCTGGCTGACATCAGGCTCAATCTGGACAGGGGTGGTGTATGAGCTGTCACTGTAAAGTTCAAAGCTGTATGAAATGACATTATCATCCGGATCAATGCTGTTGGATATAACAAGCGCAGGCTGAATGTCCTGCACATCAGAACCGTCTAAAGGTGATATTATAACTGGAACGGAAGGGGCATTTTCTGCCGATAGGGGATCGGTGCCGTTAAGGTACTCGCTCAAGTCTGATATACCATCCCTGTCTGCGTCATTGCTGCCATCCCTGTCCAGATTTCCGAAATGGCTCATCTCCCATTGATCCGCCATTTTGTCACAATCTGAATCCCATTGCGGGCATACGGTTATGGTAACGAGTCTTGCATCCTCCTGTCCCCTGTCTGACGCAGAGAATGCAATGGAATACTCCCCGGCCTGGCCCTGTACAGGAGTCCAGTCAAATGAACCATGCCCTTCACCACTATCAGTAAAACGGGCACCTGCCGGAAGAGGCAGGGCAGTAAGTTCCGGCACTGTGCCATCCGGGTCAGTAGCTGTTACGGCAAATGCAATCTGCGTTCCTTCAACAGTATGCCCATCAGGAATAAACTGTAAAACAGGCGCATGATCCACTGCAGGGGCATCATCAAATACCACAGAATATGAAGATGTGGTGTTATGATCAAAGATATTGAAGTAGTACTGCCAGGGACCATCTTTTACCCTGGTTTTTGAGAGCCAGACATTTTCATGTTTTATCAGTTTGCCGTCAGATCTTGTTACTTTGCCTATCACCTTGCCACCGTCAAATGGGTCAGGGATGGAAACCAGCATGAAGCCTGCTGTTACAGGCACGGTAAGGAGATACCTGCCATCTGCGCCATCAGGCTCAAGCCGGGCATTTCCGGATTGATCAGTCACCGGTGTATCCACTCCGTCTGATTCATAAACATTGAAAATGGTTTCCCCATCTCTTGCCAGGAAATCACGCACTGTGTCCCGTCCCGGAAGATCCACAAGCACGTCCCACACCAGCCTGTGAGTTGCTACCGCCTGGATAAGGGATGTAAGCTCTCCGCCAAGTTCATCCGAATGGGAGAAATATGCGTTGAATTCTGTAAACTTTCCAGAGAGGCTGCAGCTCATTATCCACCTTGCAGCGCCAGCCTTTCCAGGGTCAATATCTCCAAACTCCACCATAAGGCTGGGAGTTGCAGGTTCACTGTTTACTTCACATCCTTGAATTTCGAAACCGACAAGCAACCCTGTATCATTTGCAACGATTTCAGGCTTGGCAGAGTCAATTCTGAAATTCCGTGCGGTACCCGCGCCATTATTCTTTACACGCACACCAAGTGTGAAGGGAACAGGGGGTTCAATCTCAGGTGTAAAGGCATCATCTCCATACACATCACCGGGCAGGAAATAGTCTATGGCCATTTCAGGCATTGGCTTTACAAAAATATAATCAGGCGCCACATCTATATTCTCTTCCTCTCCTCCCACAGTATATGAAAGCGTGGCGCCGACATAATACATCGTACCCTGGGGAGCACCTTTTGAAGCGCCAGGTGCCGGTATAACAAGCCAGTGTATATCCGCAGCGGTGGATGGCTGGACTGTACCGCCTCCGGTGATATCACCAATATTATTCATTGAATCAACACGTATAAAAAAGAGGGCATCCTGATTATCAGGATCGGAACTTGCCATCACGGGATTCCCATCCTCATCGGCAAAGTTCACGGTAATTGAGATGTTCTCAAGGGCAAGATGAGTTATGCCGTTGTTGATCCGCATATGGGCATCAAATGCCTGGCGTTCCAGAGTCAGTTCCTGTGCGATTTCGATCTTTACATGGGCACACAGACTGTCATCTGCCGCATGTGCCCCGTTTGCAAAAAATGCACACACAAGGCACATTACCAGCATGGCCATATTTAGCATCACAGACCGGAACAGCATACTTCTGTCAAAACGTGCTCTGCATATATTCAGTTTCATATCTATTACCTCCGGTCTATTTTCCGGCAACACCGGCCTTGGCTATATCCAGTAAATTTTTTGCGTCCAGCACTCCTGACCATGCACCCTTGCCGGTAGAAATCAGATGATTTTGACTGACGGGTTTTTCCTGATATGTAAATCCCTTTATGAAGTTGCCTGACACCTTTCCGAAAGTAAATTTAGCGGCATTCGCTGCGGATTCTTTCCAATGCATAGGATTATCTCCAATAAACTTGCTGGCTTTCTGATTTAAATGCGTTACTCCAGCCTGGTATATGGCGCCTGAGAAACCATTATTCTCATATCCTATGACAAAGGCATTAGAGGACTCCTGAGTGTTTGTAATCAATTCCGCAGCCGCTTTTGCCTCTGCCCCCCCGGCGAACCATGCAAGGGTCTTGTTGGCAAGAATTGCTCCCTCCCTAACGGCAATGGCAAATTCTATGGCAGCATCGATATCGCCGTCCTTACCGGCGTTTGCAACATATTCATCATCAACCAGGTCTATGGGAATGCCTATATCATCAAGAATGTTATCAGCGCTTATCCAGAATCCCTGTGTGATGCCATTTACCACAGAGCACAGTCCCTTTGGATCAGTAACCTTCACAGGATTGCTCAATGCATAGACATATGGATTAAGTGTATAGCGTTTGGGATCTCTCCTGAGATATCTGCCTGTTGCAGGGTCATAATAGCGGTTAAAGTTGTAGTGAAGGCCGGTTTCAGTATCATAATACTGGCCAGGCAGGCGCAGGTTGTTTTCAATATCTGCCACATCGATGTCTGCAGCACCAAAGGCATGGTAATGTGCCTCCCAGACAACCCTTCCTGCAGTATCGATTACCTTCTGCGGAGTGCCAAGATGATCATTAATGTACCAGTAGTATGAATTACCGGATTTCTGGAAGATCGGATCCGTACTGCAACAGGTTCCAGGCCTGTAACCATAGGTTTTTATCTCCGCACCTGTAGAATCGTACTCGCCCACAAGGCCTGAATCTGAATAGAAGAAGTAGGTTTTTACACCCTGGATATCCTTCCACAGCCGGTGTCCAAACGGGTCATAACCGTATGTCGCAATGGCATTGCCATCGCCGTCTTCTACACGAATCAGACGGTCTTCTACATCATACAGGTAATGTGTTACACCATCAGGCCCTGACCTGGTCACAAGATTGCCGTTTCTGTCATAGGAGAAGGTAATATCTCCATACTCAAGCAGCCTGTCACCAACGCCGTAAATCAGTTCTCCAGGCACTGCAGAATCTGTAAGCCTGTTATCATTGGCATCATAAGAGTATGAATGCTCTTCTCCCCATGGATACGATACATTCAGGAGCCTTGGCCATGAAGCATAGGAATATTCGTATGTGCCTTCAGTGGTGGAATGGGAAAGAATCTGTCCTGCAGGAGAGTATGCATAGCCTGAGTGGAAAAGGGTGTTTCCGCCTGGGTCCAGGGCTGTGATGGAAGAGAGCCTGGAAAGATGACCATAAGCATAAGACAGCTTGCTTCCTCCCGGAAGTGTAATTGCGGCAGGGTTCATCCAGTCATAACTGTTTACTGTGACCATGCCCTGGCCGGGTATATCAATTCCGCTCAGCCGGTTTGCCCTGTCCCATAGATATGTATATGTAATACCATCCGGCCCGGTGAAAGACTTAAGACGGCCATTAGCATAGTAGGCAGAGGAAGAAGTCAATGAGAAAAGCCCGTTTTCATAAGTGACGGTCTCCTCAACCTTTCTGCCCATGACATCATAGACATAATGTCCACGGCTTGTGCCGTCATCATAATCTGTGAGCTTACCCTCATCATCATAACTGAAGGTGACTGTTTTAAGCGGGGTATCCCAGTTCCCCGCCTCATAGAAACGTCTTTCAACCAGGTTATTCACCTCGTCATAAACTGACACTATCTTCTGCCCGGACGGATCAATGATCTCCACAAGGTTTCCTGCCGCATCATAGGCATAGGTAGTTGAGTTGCCGTCAGGCAGGGTCTCTTTTACAAGCAGGTTGTTTCTGTCATATTCATAATGGACAGCATTACCATTGGGGCTGGTTAATTCTATGAGGTTGCCACGCACATCATAGGAGCGCAGTACTGTCTCACCAAGGGGATTGGTCACCTCAACGAGACGGTTTCTGCTGTCATACTTCATTGTAGTGACATGACCGTCTCTGTCGGTTATGGAAATCAGATTACCGGCACTGTCATAACCGTACGAAGTTGACCAGGCTGTGTTATCAGCCATTATCCTGGTTTCACGAATAATTCTGTCACGTTTGTCATAATAGAACATAAGTTTATGGTCAGGATATTCAATCTTCACCGGTTTGTCAGAGGAGGCAAAAGAGGCCTGGGAATCATCATAGTAATATCTGACCTCATTACCGGCCTCATCCCTTACCTTAAGAAGTCTTCCCTCATTATCATAAGTCCTGTACAGGGCCTTACCCTCCTGGTCATACATGGCCACAGGAAGGCTGTCAGAGTTATAGACATTTCTTGTAAATACTCCATCTGGCTGTATTACACGAACAGCCTTGTTATGTTCATCGTATTCAAACCGGAAACGCCTGCCTGCATCATTGATCACTGCAGTGAGATTGTTTACACCATCATATTCATAATGCGTAACAGTACCTTTTGGATTGGTCTTGGATGCCAGGCGTCCCATTGCATCATACTCATACTGCCACTCATGATTCCTGGCATCCCGAATGCGAAGCACCTTGCCCCTGCTGTCGTGAAGCGGGAAGGAAGTTATGTTGCCCTCAGGATCAGTAATTGAGGCAAGATTGCCTGCGCTGTCATAAGTCATGGTGGTAGTGGCATCAGGTGTATCCCCTTTGCCTTTTATTGTAGCAGTCAGCATCTGACCGAAATCATCATAGGTATATGTTGTGACCATCTCATCAGGGGTGCCAACAGCCTCTGTCCTTGTTATGAGTCTGCCTTTTTCATCATAGACAAAATCAGTATTGATACCGCGCTGGTCCTGGAACCGGCGCATACTGTTATCTGACCAGTACCAGAATCGGACATGGGCGCCATCCGGAAAGCTTACGTGGATAATATTCCCGCTGCTGTCATACTCCTTTCTGGTTTCCCTTCCCTTTTCATCAATAAATATCACCTCTTTTGCTGACGAGGGGACAGGAATGGAACCTTCCACATAGAGGGCCATAACAGCTACTCTGTATGTCCAGTTCTGGCTGTTTTCATGGACAAGCAGCCGGGTCCTGCCATTGACATCAACCCTTCTGGTATCGCCATCTTCATTAAACCATGTCTCAACCACTTTTCCTGATGATGTTCGGGTCCTGGTCCAGTATTCCTTTTTGGCAGAATCATAGTTGTATTCAAAGAAATGTCCCTTGCCCCTGCTGTCAGTTACACCTGTAACCTGCCCCTCATTGTTATAGGTCACATTTGTTATTCGCCCTGCGGCATCAACAGTTCTGTAAATCCTGTCATCACTGTTATACATATAAGTTGTTACCCTGTTTGCAGGATCAAGAACAGTTGTAAGGTTGTCGCCTGTATAGCCATAGGTGAACCTGCGTCCGTCTGCATCCCTTACCGATATCAGATGGCTTCCACTATATTCAAACCAGACAATCTGTGTGCCTGAAATATTTCTTATCCCTGTCACCCTGTCACCATTTACAATGCAGGTGGCAGTTGTACCGAGCCTGTTTCCATGGGACTGAAGTATTCCTGAGCTGCTGTACACCTTCCAGTTGCCAAGATTATCCTTCCAGCGATAACCACCTGAAATACTGATAATTTCATATTTACCGCTACGGTAAACAGCAGTGCCCTTTACCTGCTGGTAAATTACACCGCCCTTACGGATAATTGGGTTGCCAAGGTGGTCCTCATCAAACTCAAGCCTGTCATCCACATAGTCCCAATGCCAACTGCCGTTGTAAAAACGGCGCATAACAGTTACGCTTCCAGCAGGCACCTTGATTATCAGATCTTCTGCCTGATCCATATACTGGCCAAGAACTACATTGACCCAGCAGCCAGTCTCCCAAATTGTATTCAGATCAGCAGGGAACCTGAAATCCGTCTCCTCCTTGAGTCTTCCCGCAGGCCTGCAGACAACTTTTTCACCCGGTGAGGAGTCCGGTGCAGCAGCAAATCGGATATTTTCTCCACCTCCTGTGGCAAAGTCATAAAAGGTACGTACAGATATCCAGTCCAGCCAGCCGTTAATGGAAGTTCCACCGCCGCCTCCCGGGGGCTCCCCGGATTTGCCAGGATCACTCCCACCTCCAGGAGGAGTGTTTGGATCCTCTCCACCCTCTCCGCCTGTAGAGCTTCCACTGTCGCACACACCCTCAAGAGTGGTAATACAGTGTACAGTGGATGAGGTATAAGTTACTCCAAAGGAACATTCATAGCGGTAAGATATCTTGGTACACCGTTGATGATACCAGCACCCGCTGGTGGCACCGCCTGTGCCCTGTGCATCAGCACCTTCCTCCGGAGACATGAGGCAGGTAACCCGGTAGGGAACAGTCACCTGCTGGCCTGCCTCAAGACTTGTGGGAAGAGAAGCCATGAATTCATACCGGAAATAGGCATCACTGTCAGGAAGGCTGAACTCAACATCATAGGCACGGATAAGCCCATAGTTGGTCAGGGTAAATTCACCATTGAACACATCACCAGGATTCATCCTGGGAAGCGATACAGAGGCAGGCTC
>WFRQ01000469.1 GCA_015486425.1 Deltaproteobacteria bacterium
GCTATGGGTGCTGTAATGGGTTCTATTATTGGCGGTCTTGCCGGGACGGCAACAGGCGTTGGCGTAAGGTCCGTGCAGGTTGGCGGTGATGCCGGTGTATGGATAATCGGAATGCGTTACAAGCTTATTGATGCCGCTACCACCGAGCAGGTAGCCACGAATTATTTTGAGCAGAAAATGGAGGTCGGCGGTGATGCTGTAAGTGTCCTGGGTGTGAAGAGCAAAGACAAGCACAAGATTACCCTGGACAGCATGGTGCAGAGGCTGGTTCAGGAGGCAGTAGCTGATATTGATCGGTATAAATAATTCCGTATGATATAATCATGAGACGGGTATGCGCAATATATACATGCCCGTCTTTCCACATCTGCTGCGTTGTCAGGCGCTTGATGTGCGCAAGTACGCCTGCGTGCCTTCCGCCTTGCATCTCCGGCAAACCTGGCAATTGCTAATTCAGTTCGTAACTGCTCACCCCCCTCAAGGATTAATTCCTATAATGGAAAGTCGCTTTTCAAACAACAATTTTTTCTAGACACGTATCTGCTCAGGGGGTGCTGCAGATGCAAGGCGGAGGGGGCGAAGGCGTACTTCCCGTACTTCGAGCCCCCGACAACGCAGCAGATGCGGTACCCCCTGAGCAGATACGGATAATGTTTTTGAACCGTTTATATTCTCTTGTGTCTATCGGATTCCGTGGTTACACTGAAACGTAAAGTGAGCGTTTGCCGTCTTACCGCATTTCCTTAGGGGCTGTCCAAAAATAAGTTGGATGATGGCGCGCTCAGATTTGGGTCAGGCTGAGTTGAACTGATTGAACAAAACCGCAGGCGTAGCCGGGCTACGTTGAGGATTTTGTGATTGAAGTTCAGCTCAGGATGGCCTGAAGATGAGATGCGAAATCGGCAAGTTATTTTTGGATAGTCCCTTAGTCATGGGAATCCCCATATAGCTGAGTATAACGGAAATCCCTCTTTCACGGATATGCAGTAAAACCGAACAATCGCTCAAATCAGGTGAAAATATACTTTTCCCTGAATTGAGCTTTTGATGATTTGGAAAAGCAAATTTTTCAGGAGACCGCTATTCTTCATGGACCCTGTGGCACTTCCGGATGATATAATCGATGCGGTTGCCCGCATACCGCAGCCTGCCCTGGTGCATACCGCCGAGAAGAGCATATTTGTAAATGCTGCCCTTGTGGAGCTTCTCGAGTACTCGCGTCCTGAGCAGATGGAGGACCGTTTCATGGGTGAGTTTATTGCGCCGTGGCATTTCGGGCATCCACGCATGGGGCGCAGGGAGGCAGCAGGAAAAAAGCGGGGTGGCGGAAGCATTGATATAGAGATATCCACTCTGCCGCTCTACTGTTCTGATGTGACCCTGTACCAGAGCATAATCAGGGACATCACAGAGCGGAAGCACTGGGAGGGGGCCATGCTTCAGTCAGAACGTCTTACTGCAATGGGGCGTCTTGCAGGGGAAATAGCCCATGAGATAAATAACCCCCTGGGCGGTATTCTTCTCTATGCCAATCTGATACATGAAGACCTTGATCCAGGCAGCCAGGCACGGGCAAATCTGGAAAAAATCATCAAACTTGCCACGCGTTGCAGGATAATTGCAAAAGGGCTGCTTAATTTCGGCAGATCTTCTTCAAAGACATATGCACCTGTGGACCTTAACAAGGTGATCAGCGATATGTACTCCCTCATAGAAGACCATAATATTCTCAAACGGGTCAGCACGAAATTCAGTCTTGCCCGCAACCTGCCGCATCTCATGGGGGACAGGGGGCAGCTCGAACAGGTGGTCCTCAATATAGTTATCAATGCAGGAGAGGCTATGAAGGGTCAGGGTGAGTTAAGGGTGAATACGCACTTTTCACCTGACACAAAGACCATTAATATGAAATTTGAAGATACAGGCCCGGGTATCCCGGAAGAAATAAAGTCCAGGATTTTTGAACCTTTTTTTACCACAAAGCAGCCAGGCAGGGGCACCGGGCTGGGGCTTTCCATTACTCATGGTATAGTTCAGCGTCATGGAGGCAAGATCAGAATATCAGGGGAGGTAGGCAGCGGAGCGTGTTTTGAGTTGATATTCCCGGTTAACATTTCAGGGCCCCAGGCATAAAGAGGCCCTGAGCAGCAAGGGCGGTGATGCAGGCCGGTCTGATTATCACAGGAAAACATGAAAGAACGAATACTCATTGCAGATGACGATCCGGACATAAGGGACGGGTGCGCGCAGGTCCTTAACAGACTGGGCTGCCAGATAACCCAGACCTCCACAGGCGCTGAGGCCCTGCGCCTTCTTGACAAGTATGAGTTTGATCTCCTGCTGCTTGATCTCAAGATGCCGGACATGAACGGTCTTGACCTGCTTCGCACCATAAGGGAGCAGGATGAGGGCCTTCCTGTGATAATGATAACCGCTTATGGCACCATTCAGAATGCCGTTGAGGCCATGAGGATGGGGGCAAATGATTTCCTGCCCAAGCCATTTGAGCCTGAAGAGCTGCGGCTTGTTGTGCGGCGCACTCTTAATGCCAAGCGTCTTGCGCTGGAAAATCTTTACCTTCGTGAAGAGCTCAAGAGAAAGGAGGGCGAGGTCTGCATAATCGGCCAGAGCCCGCCGCTTCTTCGGGTTTTTGATCAGATAAAGCGTCTTGCCCCTACAGACAGCACTGTTCTTATTACAGGAGAGAGCGGTACCGGCAAGGGTCTTCTTGCAAGACATATCCATGAACTGAGCCAGAGACATGACCATCCATTTGTTTCAGTTGACTGTTCCACCCTTGTTCCATCCCTGTTTGAAAGCGAGCTTTTCGGGCATGTGAAGGGGGCCTTTACCGGCGCTGAGGCCAGCAAGGTGGGTAAATTTGAACTGGCCAGCGGCGGTACCCTTTTCCTGGACGAGATCGCCAATATCAATCTTGAGCTGCAGGCCAAGCTCCTGAAGGCTGTTGAGGAAAAGGAAATTTCCAGGGTGGGCAGCCAGCGCCTCACCAAGGTTGATGTTCGCATAATAGCGGCCACAAATCAGGACCTTAAACAGGCGGTTCAGGATGGCAGGTTCAGGGAAGACCTTTACTTCAGGCTGAATGTAGTGGCCATCAAGACCCCTACGCTCCGTGAGCGGCGTGATGATATCCCCTTGCTTGCGGATTATTTTCTTAAAAAGGCAGGGCAGAAGTATGACAGACCCGGCCTTGGTCTTACTCCAGCGGCAATAAAACTCATGCAGGGTTACCGCTGGCCGGGAAATGTCCGTGAGCTTGAAAACACCATGGAGCGCGTGGTTATCTTTGCCACCCGTAAATCAATTGATGTGGAGGATATAGAGGCTGCAGGGCTCCGCTCCGTAGATGCCGCGCCAGGGCGAAGACGCAGTGATAGCAGTGTTGAGGCAGATGGTTCCACTGAGGACATGACGCTTAAGGAAGTGGAAAAGAGACACATCTTGAGAGTTCTGGAAAAGGCTGCTGGCAATCGCACAGAGGCGGCAAGAATCCTTAAAATAGACAGAAAGACCCTGCGGCACAAACTCCGGAAATGGGGATATGACGAGGAGTGATGCAGGGGCCTTTTAGACGGTTTCAGTAAACCGGCATCTCTTCAGGAAGCCACTGCGCCAGTGTGCCTTCTCCTGCAGGCCACGCGGTGAGTCTTCTCAGAAACGCACGGAATCTGAGTTTGTCATCAGGAGGGATCATGAAGCCTGGAAGGGGGCAGTTCCGTGTCTGGGGCGTCTGGTCTGTGTTTTCCCTGTTTTTTCCGGTATCAGGCAGGCTGCCTGTGATGGCTGCGTGCAGCAGGCCGGACACGTTTCCTGTTATGCCGCCGTGGCTGTCAATGTGTTCGATTATCTGGTACATGGCCAGGTTGACAG
This sequence comes from Deltaproteobacteria bacterium, assembly GCA_015486425.1. Classification (GTDB taxonomy): domain Bacteria; phylum Desulfobacterota; class Dissulfuribacteria; order Dissulfuribacterales; family QOAL01; genus S144-17. The sequence continues at coordinate 3,892 of WFRQ01000469.1, forward strand.
TTATCAGGAAGGGATCCATGTCTGCGGTGCCCTCTTCAATACACGGTGTTACAGATGACATGGCCCTGCATACAAAGGGCCTGCTGTCATAGACAGAGCACATGCCCTGGTCGTCAAGCAGCGGGCAGGTCCCCTCTCCGGGTTCTCCGAGATCAGGTGTAATCTCTTCTCCCCTGATGATTTGCCAGGTATTCCTGTTCAGTGTTGTAGTAGGAATATACCGGGGTTCAGAGGCCGCACGGGCAATCCGAATGCCTGTTTCCTCAGGCACTGCATCACCAAGCGCCTTTCTGACAAGGTCCATCTCAAGAGTGGTTGCAGCAGCATTAATCGTACAGCATGTGCTGCACCCCGGACCGCATGCTACAGAAAATCCCTTGGTGAAATCTTCGTAAAAGCTGTAAATTGCCATGAGTGGTATATATTTGTCATCCATGAATACAAGATAACCCATGGCAGGTTTCATTACAAATGGCCCGGAAAAAAAGAGTTTTTCGCAACATAAAACTGACAATCAGCTACTGCGGCACAAGGTTTCACGGCTGGCAGAAACAGCCCGGGGTCCTTACCGTGCAGGAGGTGCTCGAAAAGGCCGTTGCCACCATGACCGGAGAGCAGCCTTCTCTCATTGCATCGGGCCGTACTGATGCCGGAGTGCATGCCCTGGGGCAGGTTGTGAATTTCAGAACACAGAGTACCATACCGCTTGACGGCCTGTTAAAGGGTCTTAACAGCATGCTCCCTTCAGACATAGCCGTGCTTGAAGCAAAGGACGTGCCCTGGAAATTCCATGCCATTGGGAGCAGCATTTCCAAGATGTATCAGTACATTATTATCAATGCTGACACAAGGCTTCCCCTCTGGGAGGATAGGGCCTGGGTGTTTACCAGGGCCGTTCTGGATGCAGATGCCATGAACAGGGCTGCGTCTGTGCTTGAGGGAACTCATGATTTTACCTCGTTTACTGCCAGAGGTTCCTCTGCCAGGACCAGGGACCGCACGGTTTTTCACTGCGGTGTCAAGCCGGTGGAGCATGCGCTTTTTCCACCTGCAGCATGCCGATATTTAATGTTTTCTATTGCCGCAGACGGATTCCTTCGTTATATGGTTCGTAATATTGCAGGTCTGCTTGTTGAAATGGGTGCAGGGAGAAGAGACTCCGAGGAAATGATTCATGTGCTTGAGGCAAGGGATCGTGCTGCCGCCGGCCCTACTGCTCCTCCGCAGGGTCTTTATCTCATGCGGGTTGATTATGACCAGAAGGCGGAGAGCGGGCCATTGAATTTTTAATAATACCTGAAGGAGAACAGTAAATGGACCATTTTGAGAAAATTATTGAAAATATCAGCGAGGAGATTCTCAGGACACTCAAGCAGATGCGCAAGACAAAAGATCCTGAGGAGAGGAAGCTCCTCGCAGAGACCATAAACCAGTTAACCGTGTCACTCTCTTCACTCATGGAGAGTACCGCTTCTCTGATGTCAGAGATGGCGGGCAGTGATATGTTCGAATAATTTGACTTAGGGACAGCCCCTTATTTAAGGAGATGCAAAAATGTCGTGGGAAGCACCACTTGCCGAACGTGTAAGGAACCTGAAACCTTCTCCTACCCTTGCTGTAGATGCAAAGGCCAAGGCCCTGAAGGCCCAGGGTGTTGATATTGTAAACCTGTCAGCCGGTGAGCCGGATTTTGATACACCGGATCACATCAAGGAGGCAGCCATCAAGGCCATAAAGGACGGCTTTACAAAGTACACCGCAGTGGCTGGAATACCGGAACTGAAGGACGCCATTGCCGCGAAAATGGAGAGGGATTATGGCCTCAAGTATTCTTCAGACGAGATCATAGCATCCACTGGCGGCAAGCAGGTACTGTACAATATCATGCAGGCCATTCTTGATCCCGGTGACGAGGTAATCATCCCTGTGCCCTACTGGGTTTCCTATCCTGCCCTTGTAGAGCTTGCAGGCGGTGTGCCTCAATATCTCATGTGCAGCGCCGATGACGGTTTTGCGCTTGATATGGACGGGCTCCGTTCAATGATAACCTCCAGGACCAGGGCCATTATCCTGAACAGTCCCTCAAACCCCACTGGAGCAGCCTATTCCCGTGATGACCTGGAGGAAGTTACAAAGCTGGCGCTTGCACACGGGTTTTATATCATATCTGACGATATTTATGATGAAATTCGTTTTGACGGCGTTGCCCCTGAAAATGCAGCGTCTGTAAATCCGGAATGTCGTGACAGGGTACTTGTGGTAAACGGGGTGTCAAAGACTTATGCCATGACCGGCTGGCGCATTGGCTATCTTGCAGGGCCTGCAGCAGTGGTAAAGGCCACTGCGAAGATACAGAGCCAGAGCACTTCAAACCCCAATTCAATTGCACAGAAGGCTGCCGCTGCCGCGCTTTCCGGTCCGCAGGGCTGTATTGATGTGATGAAAACGGCTTTTGCCGAGCGCAAGGCCTACATTGTGGACAGGCTCAGGGCCATTGAAGGGGTTAAGTGCGTTGATCCTTCAGGCGCTTTCTATGCCTTCCCTGACATGTCTGCTTTTTATGGCAGGAAACACGAAGGGGGCACAGTTACCGACTCCCTGAGTCTGGCTGACTACCTTCTGGAATCGGCCAGCATTGCCTGCGTTCCGGGCATTGCCTTTGGTGATGACAGGTTCATACGTTTCTCCTATGCCACTGATATGAAGGTAATAACGGAGGGCATGGACAGGCTTGAGGAGGCCCTGGGAAAGCTTAAATAGGCCGGGCGTCGTGGTCCAAAGCAGGCACATAAATGCAGGAGCGCTGTAATGCCTGAAACAGAAAAGTCTCTAAACCAGGTACAGGATTTCAGTCTGAGGAGGCTTGGCTGGGCCACAGCGCTTTCTATTATTTTCTGCGCTGGCATACTGCTTCAGGTCGTGCTTATAACTGTTCGGGGTGAGCCGTTCTGCCTGAATACAGGCTGCAAGGTAGTGGAAGAGCTTGTGGAGCTTAATCCCATGCTCTTCAACCTGCTTGGTGCTGCATTCTTTGCGGCCTGTGCCATCACTTCCTTTCTCACACGGAAACAGCCTGCCTTTTTCAACATCTTTCGTCTTCTGTGCCTTGCAGGGGTCGCTGCCGAGGGCGTGCTGCTCAGTTATCAGGCCTTTGTGGCAGGCGCATGGTGCTCGTACTGCCTCATTGTGTTCGGCGCCATAGTGATTCTGAATCTGCTTTGCGGGTTCAGGCAGGTCATGGCAGGCGCTGCTGTTCTTATCGTAGAGACAGCCCTTTTCTCCGTGCTTAATTTTAATATTTCCACTGCAAACATACAGCAACTCACTTTGGATAATGGCACATGCGCCATAACCAGGTGCGCGGAGCCTGCAAGCACCCTTTACCTCATATTTTCACAGGACTGTCCCCATTGTCACAGGGTGCTTGAGGCCCTTGCTGGGTGCAGCAGGTGCGAATTTCACTTTAATCCCATAAAAATGATCCGCGCGGACCTGCTGCCAGGTACCATTGCCCGAAGCGAATGCGTGCCTGAGATAAACCGTCTGGCCCTGAAGGTGCTTGGCATAGATTCTATTCCGGTGCTTGTGGTAAGAAGGCGGGATGGCTATCTGTTTATCAAGGGCGATGTGGAGATAATAAACTATATAAGGGACCACTGTTTCAGTACCGGCGATGCTGATGAATGGAGAGGGGATGATCTGCTGCAGGATGGCGCTCCACAGTTCCTGAAGCCTGATGACCAGGGAGGGGCGTGCTCCCTTGATGAACAGTGCGCTGAACAGTAAAATAATCTCTTACTAAATTTTGAAACGCTCAATTTTATCCGAAAATAGCTCAAAGCTCTAAGCTCAAAGCTGAAAGCTCAAGGCTCAAAGTAAAAAAAGCTGTTATTTCAGCTCGTTCCCAAACTACGGTTTGCTCCAAAAGTCCGTGCAAACTATTCTGTATCTGCTTACAGGGTGCCGCAGATACACCAGCGAAATAATTCATAATGGATACGGCAGAATATATAAAGACAGGGCAATCGGTAATAAACAGTTTTTTTGAATATTATGAAAAAACTGGTCTTGATGATGAAAAAGAATTCTTCCCTGTTTTAAAAATAATAATATTAGGGATTAGAGATTGCTTAGAAGATGATGAGGCTAAAGCAGCAGTTGAAAATGATTTGAGAGAATATTCAAAAAAACTCTATTCCACTTTATGGGTTATGAACGTAAATGAGGATGATGAAATAGATATTAATCAGGAACAAAAAGAAGCGAATATTACTTTTGAAGAATTATATGCTCAAACATAAGGGGCTGTCCAAAAATAAGTTGGATGATGGCGCGCTCAGATTTAGGTCAGGCTGAGTTGAACTGATTGAGCAAAACCGCAGGCGTAGCCGGGCTACGTTGAGGATTTTGCGATTGAAGTTCGGCTCAGGATGGCCTGAAGATGAGATGCGAAATCGGTAAGTTATTTTTGAACAGCCCCCAAGGGCCGTTCAAA
>WFRQ01000470.1 GCA_015486425.1 Deltaproteobacteria bacterium
ACTGCAGGCGGCATGGTCATGGCATGGACAGGATTTTATCTTTTCAACCACCAGGCCACTGTGGATGATCTCAGGCTCTATTCCATTATTCACAACGTGCTTGGCGCGGCCATTCTGGCCCTTTTCATCGTACACCTCTACATGTCTCTGTTTGCTGTAAAGGGTTCTCTTACCAGTATGCTTACGGGCTACAAATCCCGCGAGGAGGTGGAGACCATGCACAGCCTTTTCCGTATCAGATAGCCTTTTCCCGGCGCAGATGGGATATCCCGTCTGCGCTGTATGATTATTCCGATAATGTCCGTTTGTTTTGCGCCTCTGAGCCGGGGCGTGTCAATCAGCCTGATTCCACCAGGGAGCATTCCCTGTTTGTCTCAATATCATAACGTGCTGCGGCTATGTAACTTTTTGAGACTGGTTCTGAAACTGTTATGAGGTCTCACCGACGTTATTTGCAGGTTTTCTCGCAGAACAAGCCTCAAAAAGTCACACAGCCTCCACAATAGTAGCAAAAGACGAGACAAACGGGGAATGCTCCCTTCCACAATATGTCATACCATATTTGCAAATCGCACCTATACCCTCCATCATATGCATACCAATCCCGGTAAGCAGTCAACTGTTTGAAAATTAATTAAAAAGTAGGACAATTTCAGCAGAGGGCGGAAGCTGTTCTGCTGTATTTATCGGGTCTGAAAAGGCTGCAGGTTGATTTATGTCAGAATTCATATAAACTGCATACAATACAATTGCCATTCAATGCCAAAAATGAACAAACAGCTCAAGGCTGAAAGCAAAAGATATGTTTTGCTGGTTCCCAAACCCGGTTTGTGAACTGTAAGCTGGAAGCTCCAGATTTTTGGGGAACTTCGTTCTGCCGAACTGACAGAATAGAAAAAAGAGCGATTCCGCTAACAGTTTTCAGGGTTGGCGTCCAATCTGGAGTCTATGTGCCGGCAACACCGGAGCATATGAAGAATATTCAAGGGGCACGGTGCGCACCCTGCATGGTAAGATCCTGAATCGCCAAGTTATTTTTGGGCACCCCCTGAGTTAATAGCATTGAATTATTACTTGTTTTTCTTCTGTGTGCCATTCATGGCCGCGCAGGATGGACGGGGCAACATGAAAGTGGGGAGATAAATGGGCAGGAAATCAGTATGTTTTTTGATGTTGTTCGTTTCGGTTTTTTTAGTGTGTTCGTGTGTGGAAAACACATCCGCTCCTCCCCCTCCTCCGGAAACTCAGGCGCCGCATAAGCCTGTGAATATCCTCCGTGTGGGAATGAGCCCAAACTATCCTCCAATAATGTTTCTGCAGAACGGGAAATTCGCAGGTGTTGAGGCGGATTTTGCCCGTCTTCTTCCAAGGGAACTTAACAGGCCGGTAAAAATTATCGGCTATCCATGGAATCAGCTTTTTTCAGCGCTTGTTGCCGGTGAAATTGACGTGATAATGTCAGGCGTTACTATCACCAAACCCCGCCAGATGCGCATGGCATTCACAATCCCCTATCTTGAAACTGGCCTGATGACTGCCTTCCGCCTCAAGGATATGGACAAGTACCAGTCTGTACAGAACATACTGAGGAGTAATGTGGCCGTGGGCGTGGTGGGTAATACCACCGGTGAGGCATTTGTAAGGCAGCATTTCCGGTATGCTTCAAGAATAGTAGTGCTTAAAAATGCCATGGAGGCAGCGTGGCAGCTCAAGGGCAGGAATATTGACCTGTTTGTTCATGATGCCCCGTCTGTCATGTGGCTTGTGTCTGAAAATGAATCTGAGCTTACAGGGTTATGGAAACCCCTGGACCGCGAATCTCTGGCCTGGGGGGTTCGCAGAGGAGACGATGAGCTTCTGAATGCACTGAATGCTGTTATGAGAAAATGGAAAAAGGACGGTACTGTGGATCGCATTCTTAACAAGTGGCTGCCTTTCGGATCGTAGTGTCCGGTCTTGGCAGAGAGCTCATGGCCGGTATTGCAGTTATAAATTGCCGTGCCCTTGGTATTTTTATCATGGCGGCTGGGTTCGCTCTGCTGCTGCCTCCGGTTATGTCCTCTGCGGCAGATCTGGAGCAGTGCTACAGGGCAGCGCTTGCCACTGATCCTGTGCTTGCAGAGGCAGAGGCACGGTTCAGCGCCGTAAAGGCCGCAAAGCCCCTTGCCATGTCCAGGCTTCTGCCAAACCTTGAGGCAGGCGCCAGTGTCAGCGAGAGCAATGTATATCTGAAGGGCCTTGGCCCCATAGTTGATGATACTTACACGGTCAGCAGTTACAGCGTCACCTTGAGCCAGGCGGTCATTGACATTGAGGCCTGGTCTGCCCTCAAGGCCGCAGACCAGGAGATTAAGGCCGCTGCGGCATCTGTGATCGCTGCAAGACAGGACCTGCTTTACCGTCTTGTTGATACATATCTCGGTGTGCTTCGGGCAAGGGCTGATCTTAAGGTGGCGGAGAGCAATGAAAAACTCCTTGAGAGTGCGCGGGAACAGGCCTCGGCATTTCTGGAGCATGGCACCGGTGATATAGTCGCTGTCCAGGAGGCGGAGGCAAGGCTTGACCTGGCCAGGGCTGTCATCATCAAGGCAAGGAACAGGGTGGAGGTGAGCAGGCGTGATCTGGAACGCCTGACCCATGAAAAGATAGATTATGTCCCTGATTTCAGGCAATTTGAGCCAACAGGCCCAAACCCTGACAATATCGACCAGTGGGTGGAGACAGCGCTTGAAAAACAGCCGCTGGTCAGGCAGGCCTCTCTTCACCTTGAAGCCGCGGAGCAGGAGGTGCAGAGAACACGCCATGCACATCTGCCCAAGCTGCATATAGTTGCAGGCAACTCATACGGTATGCGGGTGATGCGTCCTGAGATACGAAACCGTGTCTGGGAGGCGGGTTTCCAGCTTTCAGTCCCCCTTTACCTTGGTGGCAGGCTATTTGCCGATACTGAAAAGGCGGTCTCAATGTCCGAGGTTAACAGGCAGCAGCTTAACAGTGTGAAGGATCAGACAAAATTCGAGACGCAGGCTGCTTTTCTGGGACTCAGGGACAGTGTGGCAGCCCTGGATGCTGCGGAGCAGAGTGTCAGGTCAGCGCAGACATCTCTTGAATCTACTAAAAAGGGATATGAAGTGGGCACGCGCACAATGGTGGATGTGCTGGACAGGATACGGGATTTGCAGCAGGCTCGCAGGGAGTGTAATCTTGCCCGTTACTACCATATTCTTGCAAGAATTCGTCTCAAGAGGGCGTCAGGGACTGTTTCAGACCAGGACATTGCCTCGTTGAATACCCTTTTACAGGCCGGTAAGCCGTTGAAGGGCTCGGGAAAATAACTATGGCAGGAAGAAAAAAACTGATAATCCTGCTGCTCGTCCTGTGCGCGGGTGCAGCCCTTGGGTTCCGGTTCTACGGGCAGGAAGAAGAGGCTGACTCGGATGCCCTTCTTATTTACGGTAATGTGGATATCAGGGAGGTGCAGCTTGCGTTTTATGCTACTGGCCGCATTGAAAAGCTGCTGGTTGATGAGGGTGATACAGTAGAAAAAGGCCAGCTTGTGGCAGAGCTTGATCCGTCACGTTACAGGCATGAGGTGGCAAGGCTTAAAGGCGAGGCCGCGGCACAGAGACAGCTTCTTGAAAGGCTTGAGGCAGGAAGCAGGCCGCAGGAAAAGAAAGAGGCCAGGGCTGCGGTAAAGGCCGCTGAGGCCAGGCTCACTCTTGCCCGCATTACCCTGAAGCGTATGCAGGAGCTTTCAAAGACAAAGTTTGTGCCGCGCCAGAAACTTGATGAGGCGCAGTCCTCTTTCAGGGCTACGGAAGCCGAGCTTGAATCCGCCAGGGAAAAACTCTCCCTTGTGCTTGAAGGACCCCGCAGGGAGGATATCAAAAGGGCAAGGCAGCAGCTTGCAGCCCTTGAAGCCGCGCTTGCCCTGGTTCGTGAACAGCTCCAGGACACAAGGCTCTACTCTCCCTCTGCAGGGATAATCCAGAACAGGATACTTGAGCCGGGAGCCATGGCCTTCCCCAGTAAACCGGTTTTCAGTCTGGCCCTCACAGAGCCGCTGTGGATTCGTGCCTACATACCTGAACCTGAGCTTGGAAAGGTGGAAAAGGGTATGAAGGTGGAGGTGACCACAGACAGCTTTCCAGGAAAAAAATACAGGGGCTGGGTGGGTTTTATCTCTCCTGTTGCGGAATTTACTCCCAAGGCGGTTCAGACCACGGAGCTTCGTACCCGGCTGGTTTACAGGGCAAGGTGCTTTGTGTGCAACAGCAATGGAGAGCTGCGTCTTGGAATGCCTGTAACCGTAAAGGTGCTTACGGATGAGCCTCTGGTGGAGGCGGCGGAAGGGTTCTGCAGATAAATTCCTCCTGATTTGAGCGATTGTTCGGATCTGCTGCATATTCACATTTTGAAACGCTCACTTTACCGTGAAAATAGCTCAAAGCTGAAAGCTCAAGGCTCAAAGTAAAGGAAGCCATGTTTGCTTTCAGCTTCCGACTTTGAGCTTTGAGCTCACTTTCATGTCAGGGGGTGACAAGCCCCATGTCATGAAAGTTTAGGATGAAAGTTTCCCTGTTATATTGAAAACCACTGACCCTGCCATAGTTCTTCAGAACGTCTGCCGCTCATTTGTAGAGGAAAAGAGGCGTATTCCTGCCTTGAATAACCTGGATATTTCTGTGAGCACAGGTATTGTAACCGGGCTCATCGGCCCGGACGGCGCTGGCAAGACGACTCTCATGCGCCTGTGTGCCGGGTTGCTCAGGCCTGATTCCGGGACCATTCAGATTCTCGGCATGGATGTGGTTAAATCCCCACTAGATGTGCAGGCACATATAGGATATATGCCCCAGCGCTTTGGTCTCTACGAAGACC
>WFRQ01000471.1 GCA_015486425.1 Deltaproteobacteria bacterium
GAATATAGGCAGTCAGAATCTTTTCAGCTCATCTATTTGACGAAGCAGTTCAACAGTTCTTCCTGGTGTACCGAGAAGTTCAACTTCGTCAAGGCTGAACCATCCGGCATCAACCGCATCATCACGGGCACTGAGTTCACCTCCCATGAAACGGGCCAGCACATATACAATCACATAATGAAATCTTACCGCGCCTCGTTGGTCACGGTATATGGCATCAATGACATTGCAAAAGCGAATGGGAACGCATTTTATGCCTGTTTCCTCATATACTTCTCTTTCCGCGCACTGGAAGACGGTCTCTCCAACCTCTACACTGCCGCCGGGAACTGACCAGAGGCCCTCGGCTGGAGGTTTACCCCTTTTTATCAGGAGAATCTTTTCTTCCGGCCCGACTACCACTGTTCCCACAGCAGGCCTTGGAACCGTGGGATATTCGTTTTCTATCAGCCCTTTTTTATTATCATCTGTCATGATAGATAAAAGCACTACCAGACACTGCCTGCAGGTGAAAGAAATTTTTTTGGAGAAAAGATATTATGATTAGACTCGGTCTTCTTTTTGGGGGCAGATCAGCAGAACGTGAGGTTTCAATTGCAGGTGCCGGGGAAGTTGAAAAGGCACTGGACAAAAACAGATATAAAATTAACCGCTATGATGCGGCAACAGATCTGAAAAAACTGGTCGAGGACGCCGAAAGGCTTGACTGCGTCTTTGTCCTGCTCCATGGCAAATATGGCGAAGATGGAACCGTACAGGGCCTGCTGGAACTTCTCGAACTTCCATATCAGGGCTCCGGGGTACTCGGCAGCGCCCTTGCCATGGATAAACATCTTTCAAAGGTGGTGTACAGGGATGCCGGAATCAATACTCCGGACTGGATCCATCTTGACAAGAGATCCAGGCCGTCAAAAGACGAAGTAACAGCAAAAATCAGCCTTCCATTTATTGTCAAGCCCTGCAACCAGGGCTCCAGCGTAGGCATAAAGATAATCAGAGATAAGGAAGAAATACTGCCTGGGATTTCAGATGCTTTTAAATGGGATGATGAAATAATCCTTGAAAAATTTATTCCGGGAAGAGAAATTACCGGCGGGATCCTGGGACTTGATGAACTGGAAGCCCTGCCCATCGTCGAGATCATCCCAGCCTCATCCTATGACTTTTTTGATTTTGATGCCAAGTATAAACCTGGTGCCACAAAAGAAACATGCCCTGCCAGGCTGCCGGAGGCAATCACAGAAAAGGCACGGGAACTGGCCCTCAAGGCTCACAGGGCACTTAAGCTTTCAGGTTACAGCCGCACTGATATGATTATTGACGAATCCGGCAAAATTCACGTAATAGAAACCAATACCATCCCGGGCATGACACCTACCAGCCTGTTCCCCCAGGCAGCAGCAGCCATGGGGCTTGATTTCAGCCAGCTCCTGGACAGACTGATTGAACTTGCCATGCAAAGGTGATCTGCCGGCTTCCTGCTTGTATTTGCCATCAGGCCGGCCTATGATGAGTTTCTACTGGATAGCGGATGTGCATCTCGGACAGGCTCCGACATTATAATGCCTACGGCTCGGATGCAAGATGCAAGTTAACGGCATGCCGTTGACTGATAGGAAAGGTTCCGAATAGTTATACCCTTGCCAGTCGGCCGGCGGATAAATATCGTTGGCTATATCCGAATCTCTCAACGGCCCGTTGCCTTCTATATAGCATGATTTCAAGGATAAGCAGCATTTTATATGGTTCTAAAACAGGTCGGGATTTGTTCAGGAATATTCACGTCTCCCACCATGAGAAAAATGATGTCGGAGAAGGCTTCTAAAGTTCGAAATCCGCTTGCCCTGTTCTTGGCAATTTTGATGATTCTGTTCAGTCCCTCAGCTATGGCATTGGTTAATCCTGTATCCACAAAAGGCAAAAGATGATCTTCATGCCTTTTTATCAATTGGACAAATTTTTTGATTGGCTCTAACCGGCTTCTGTTGGCCGTCTTGCACCAGTTATCCAGAAACTCCTTGGCGTTCACCTGGTTATCAAATTCCCAGAACTGCTCAAATTCATCGCCGAGAACCCAGGCTCTGTGAATACGTCGGTTTCCATTCATATATAAGGCCTTGAGCCGCTTAATCTGCTCTGTTGTCCTCCTCGATGAATGCATATACAACAACCACCTCAGACCCTTGAGGGTGACCTTCTCATCCTTGCTGGCCTGTCGCCACTGCTCCTTGCGAACTTCATCAACGGCGCTATTAAGGGCTTTTACAATATGAAATCTGTCCAGTACCAGGGTGGCATTGGGGCACCAATTTTCGATGGCCTTGATATAGGTCTGTGCCATATCACAGGAAGCCGCTATTACCTGTTGACGCTGATAATCACTTAATTCCTCTTTAAAAAACTTGTCTATGGTCTTTTTGCCCTTACCCAATCCTATCCATACAACCTTTGAATGTTTCAGGTCATATACAATGGTGGCGTATTTTCGCCCTTTGCAATATGAAATTTCGTCGATTCCAATATGCGTCAAGCCCCGAATCTTGTGCCCCTGCCGACACCTACTAATGGTTCTGTGCAATAGATCAGACAAGGTAGATTTCGAGATGCTCAATAGTCTTGTCGCTGCTTTCTGAGTCATAATTGAACAATAGATTAACAGCAGGTATTCAAAACGTCTGGTCACTCTGGCATAGCAAGAAGCCCATGGAATTCGTTCCTGTACCCTGCCATGTTTTTTGCATCTGATTTCCCTTGGATGGTAGACCAAAAAGACCTGTATGCCACAGATCGGAATATCACGCCAGATGCGAGCTTTTTTTGCAATACGAATGATTTTCCCGCGTTTGTTGCAATGAGGGCAACATCTTCCATTCTTATATGGCTTAACGTACAGATAGAGTTCCTTGCCCCAATTTTTAAAAGAAAAGCCTGTAACCTTAAATCCTTTGATTTTCAGCAATTTCTGTATAAACTTAAGTACGCTCATGGGTTCCTCCTTTTATTCAAGCTGGGATAAACTTGAATTGAACCTATGAGCGTATCTTTGTGAACCTAACCTACTAATTTCCCTAAAAAAGCCTGGTAGCATGGACGTGGAATCTGTCAAGGCCAAGCCCTTCGGGTGCTCCACTTCGTTTCGCAGTCTTGACAGATTCCCCTTACCATGCTGAACCTGAGGGTGC
>WFRQ01000472.1 GCA_015486425.1 Deltaproteobacteria bacterium
ACATGTATCTGCTCAGAGGGTGCTGCAGATGCAAGGCGGAGGGGGCGAAGGCGTACTTCCCGTACTTCGAGCCCCGGACAACGCAGCAGATGCGGTACCCCCTGAGCAGATACGTTAAAGTTTAACTGATGGCCTACCAGTTCTCACCCAGCAGCTCAAAATGGGCCCTGGCATGATCACAGGCCGGACATTTTTCAGGAGCCTCTGTGCCCTCATGGATATAGCCGCAGTTTCTGCAACGCCACCTGACTGGCTGATCCCTCTTAAAGACTCGACCCTGCTTGATATTCTCAGCAAGAGCAAGGTAACGGGCCTCATGCTGCTTTTCTGCAATGGCGATTGCCTCAAATATGGCAGCAATATCACTGAAACCTTCCTTCCTGGCAGTTTCAGCAAACGAAGGATACATTTCCGAATGTTCGTAATGTTCTCCGCCAGCAGATTCCAGAAGATTTTCCACAGTAGTGCCGATTGTGCCTGCAGGGAAAGAGCCAGTAATCTCTACCTCTCCACCCTCCAGCAGTTTGAACAGCCTCTTGGCATGCTCCTTTTCCTGGTCAGCGGTTTCCTGGAATATGGCTGATATCTGCACATACCCCTCCTTCTTTGCCTTTGAGGCGAAAAAGGTATAGCGGTTCCTTGCCTGGGATTCACCGGCAAATGCTGCCATGATATTTTTCTCTGTCTCTGTACCTTTTAATGATGACATGGTCTGAAACTCCTTTTTCAGCATGAAGATGCGGCAAGGCTGCGGCCTGAGTCAGTGGCCACGTACCTGCACCTCTGAGGACTGTCCACAAGCCCCTTGTTCCTGAGGCTCTTAATACGGCAGCTCACAGACTTGGAAGGAATACCTGTACTTTCCGATATATCCCTGCATGCGACAGGTTCCGCTGCCTCTGCAAGTGCCTTGAGAATTTTCTGCTGCTCTTCAGTTAATGATATCTGGCTGGATTTTCTGGACGAACATTTACATCCCATCTGATGTACCTCCTTATAGCTTATCACAAATTTATATTATTTTGAAACTCTTTATTGTCCTGTTTAATAAAACCTGTGCAACTACAGTCAGGCATGACTTTCTGCCATACTCATTTCACATTTTCTGCAGTCAGGACATATACCAAGATAGTCAATCTGCCGGTCAAGGATGCGGTAGCCGCAGGCATCAGCCACTTCAGGCTCGGAATCCGGCTCCCGGGCCAGCCTGATATCGGCAATACGCCCGCACTTGACACATCGCACATGGTGATGCCGAATTGTATCCCCGTCAAATCTCTTCTGATTGCCAGTACCAAAAAGCTTGGTAACCATGCCTGCCTCTGCAAGCTGCTCGAGATTACGATAAACAGTGGCTCGACTTATCCGTGGAAGCCGGTCTCGGACAAGCCGATAAAGCTCATCGGCAGTGGGGTGTGTCTTGACCCGCTTAAGTTCTTCTAAAATTATTTCTCTCTGATGTGTCATCCTCATAATGTGGATGTCTCCCGTATTTATTGATAACGATTATTAACTGATATTTAATATTATGTCAACATCTTTTACCTTTTTTATCCAATTTTTTTCAAAGGCAGCCATGAAGTAAAAATAACATTTGCTGAATTGAGCGTTTGTCAGGTTTGACGCATATATGAAAAAGAGGGGGAATGGGGATGGAACGCTATCTCAGGAGGGGCATACCAATAAAATATAGCGCTCAGACTAAGGGGCGGTCCAGAAATAACTTCCCGATTTACGGCGTGGCCCTGTATGGTGCACGCTGCACACGGTTGCAAAAAAATCGTGGAACTATCTGAACAGATATCACACTGGTCCAGTTTGGGCACTCTGAACCGGAAGCTCCTGCTTCCATATCAACAGGGCGATTACGTTAACGGCGATTTTCGTTCGGCTGGAACCTTTCCGAAAATTTCTTCCAGGCTGAATCGTATCCATGCAACGGCATTGCTTTCAACCATATCAGCACTGCCAAAGACCTCAGCCTTGTCATAGACTCCACCCTTATCCATGCGGTAAACCATAACTACCCTGTAAACAGGATGCACGATCCAGTATTCCTTCACACCGTGCCTCTCATACAGATCACGCTTTTCCCTCAGGTCCAGTAATGCAGTGGACGGCGACAAGACCTCCACCACCAGGTCCGGCGCGCCAAGACAGCCACGGTCATCAAGCTTTTTTTCATCACATACAACTACTATGTCCGGCTGCACAACTGTCCGGATATCTTCATCTATTATGTTCTCACTGTCAGGGAGCCTGACATCGAACGGGGCAACATATACCTCACAGGGGCTGTCTTGAAGCAGTGCATGAATCCTTGCAAACAGGTCACCTGTTACCCGCTGATGTATGCGGGACGGAGCAGGTGACATATCATAGGCAATACCGTCAATCAGTTCCCACCTTCCATCTTCCCATTGCAGGTAATCGGCATAGGTAAAAACTTCCTGCTCTTTCCTTAAGGTCTGGCCCATAATGCTAAAACATGC
This sequence comes from Deltaproteobacteria bacterium, assembly GCA_015486425.1. GTDB lineage: Bacteria > Desulfobacterota > Dissulfuribacteria > Dissulfuribacterales > QOAL01 > S144-17. The sequence goes on from WFRQ01000472.1 coordinate 2,493, forward strand.
CCAGGGACTTGAGAAATACCCCCATTACTCCCAGAATAGAGACGGTTATGGCTATGCTGAACATGCGCAATGTGAAATTGCGCTGATGGACATCACGACTGTCAAGCTTGTCACCCAAACGGTCAATGGAGGAGACAATCTGGTCCAGCCGTTTTTCAATATGCTCAAACCTCTTGTCAACCTGTTCAAAGCGTTTATCTACCTGCTCAAAACGCTTATCTACTTGTTCAAACCTCTTATCAACCTGCTCAAAGCGTTTATCTACCTGCTCAAAACGCCGATCAACTTCATTAAACCTGCGGCCAACATCATGCTTGAACTCACCGATGTTCTCCTTTATTACATCCTGGTTGCGGCGCAGTTCATCTATCTGGACCTGCAGGAGATCAAAGCGGCTGTCAAAATACCTGGTGTTGGGCAAGATGCCTGCAACCAGCATCTGCATATCCGGGGAACTTATATTTTGAGGGGTCTTTTCTTCCATAGATTCGATTTTAACGGGTGAGCACTAAACAGTAAAGATGAAAATATCCACAGGAAGCTGAAGCTTCCCAAAACACCGTTTCTAAACCGGAGTTTGAGAGCGAGCTGAACGGAAGTGGTGCGCAATGCGCACCCTATACGGTTTCAAAAAGGGCCTGGAACTATCTGAACAGGTATCACGCTGGTTTCCAAACTCCCGGTTGGGAACACTGAACCGGAAACTCCTGCTTCCATATCAACTGGACGATTACGTTAACGGCGATTTCCGTTCGGCCGGAACCTTACCGAAAATTTCTTCCAGGCTGAATTGTATCCCTGCAACTGAACAGCTTTCTATTATATCCGAACTGCCAAAAACCTCAGCCTTATGATACACACCGCTCTTGTCCAGCCGATAAACCATCAGCACCTTGTCAACAGGATGCGCAAGCCAGTATTCCTTCACCCCATGACGTTCGTACAGATCACGCTTTTCCTTCAGGTCCAGCAATGCAGTGGACGGCGACAAGACCTCCA
>WFRQ01000473.1 GCA_015486425.1 Deltaproteobacteria bacterium
ACAGCCCTTGAGGCCATTACAGGCATAAGCGGGCATCTCTGTTATCAGAGCAGAAGCGGCCCTGTGGAGTGGCTTGAGCCAGGCACTGACACAATGCTGAACGAACTTGTTGAAACACAGGGCAAAAAGACCTTACTTGTTCTGCCACTGAGTTTTGTATCCGACCACATAGAAACCCTGTATGAAATAGACATGCTCTACGGAGATATGATAAGAGAAAAGGGCGCTGAGCTTTATCGTACCCCTTCCCTGAATGACAGGCCTGAATTTCTCGACGCCCTCGCTGACCTGTGCGCTGACCGATTTCATACAACTGATATGAACTGAAAAAGCAGCAAAGGAACATCGAAATCACTATATAGCCGACTATAACGGGAATTCCTCTTTTGCGGATATGCAGCAAATCCGGACAATCGCTCAAATCAGATTACATAAATATGGGTTCTTGCATGAATGAAATCAATGAAAACAGAATCAAAAATGACCCTGTTATACGTGATTTACTGCAAAGACTCCCGGAATCTGAGAGAAATTCCTTCTCCCCTACTCAGTTGCTTGCGCTCAAAGGCGCCCTTGGCTCAAGGAGACTCTGGAACCGTCATGCCATTGACCTGCGCGGCGGATTCAGCGTCTGGAGGTGGCGTTACTACTTTGTGATTCTTGCAGGCAGGGAGAGGAGAAGGCTTACCAGGCGTGACATCCTCATGATGAGAAGCGTCACTGCGTTTCTGTTTTCTGTTTTCTTTGTCTTTTCTCTGCTGTTCGGCCTGCTTGTCCTGTACCTTATCAAATCAGCCCTTGGCATAAATCTGATAGAGGGCTACAGTTTCGGTATCTGGCAGTGGTTCAATGAAAATTAGGTTGCAAGCAGTAATTTCAAATCCTTACCGCAATTAAAATCACATGGAGCCTGAAACCCTGCACCCCATACTTCCCTGCTGTGACCTTCCTGTTATCATTGCGTTTGTACTCTACCTTGCAGCCATGCTGGCCATAGGCGTTGCGGCATGGAAGAGGACCCGCAATCTTGAGGACTACATACTTGGCGGCAGAAGCCTTGGTTCATGGGTTGCAGCGCTGAGCGCAGGGGCCTCTGACATGAGCGGCTGGCTGCTGCTGGGCCTGCCGGGTTTTGCCTATGCCGCAGGCCTTGAATCCCTCTGGCTTGCTGGCGGCCTGCTTCTTGGAACTTGGCTGAACTGGCGCATAGTTGCCCCGCGGCTCAGGGAGGCAACACTCAGCACCGGCGCGCTAACTCTGCCTGAGTTCTTTGCAAAGCGTTTTTCTGAATGTTCCACTCTCCTTCGCATGGTATCCGCTGTATTTATCATCATATTTTTTACCATCTACACCTGTTCCGGCATGGTTGCAGGGGGGAAACTCTTTAATGCTGTATTCGGGATCCCATACAGCATGGCTGTGGGAACAGGGGCAATGGCCATTATTGCATACACCTTTCTGGGCGGTTTCCTTGCTGTCTCATGGACTGATGCCGTGCAGGCAACCCTCATGTTCCTTGCGCTTATAATTGTGCCAGTGGCAGTATTTTCAGGTTTTGGAGGGGAAGCATCAGAGGCCGGAGCATTTCCAGCGCATTTCATGAATCCCCTTGTTAATGATGATGGCACCACCATAACCCTGATATCTGCCCTCTCTCTTGCGGCATGGGGAGCCGGATACTTTGGGCAGCCTCATATACTTGCAAGGTTTATGGCTGTAGATGATAGAAAAAATGTCGCAAAGGCCAGGCTCATTGCCACATCATGGGCTGCCATCACCCTTGCAGGGGCAACTGCTGCAGGCATTGCAGGCATGATGCACCTTGGCCCTGGGCTCCAGGACAGTGAAAAGGTGTTTATCATACTGGTCCACAGGGTCATGCCTCCTGCAGTGGCAGGGGTATGTCTTTCAGCAGTTCTTGCGGCCATAATGAGTACCGCAGACTCACAGCTACTGGTTTCAGCATCAGTATTCACAGAAGATTTTTACAGGGTGGTACTCAGGAAAAAGGCGGGCCGCAAGGAACTCCTCAATGCAGGCCGTCTTGCCGTTATTGCCATAGCAGTTGCAGCGTGTGTACTTGCGCTTGATCCCAAAAGCGGAGTTCTGGACCTTGTTTCCTACGCATGGGCAGGTTTCGGCGCTGCATTCGGGCCAGTTGTAGTGCTTGCCCTGTACTGGAAGAACATGACAGGACCTGGAGCTGTTGCTGGCATCCTTGCAGGAGGAATTACCGTTCTTATTTGGAAAAATCTCCATGGCGGCATATTTGAACTTTACGAAATAATTCCGGGAATAGTGTTTGCCTCCATGGCAATAGTTCTGATTTCCGCACTCAATGGACCACGTAAACCTGCTGGAAAAATGTACTGATGCGTTGTGTTGTCCCCTGTATTACAGTGTATCAGCTTTACGGGTTTCACAGGCCATATTTCATTTTCTGCATCCTAATCCTTATATCATCAGCCGCCGGATGCACTGTGCAGGGCATCAAGGATAATGTCAGAAATACCTTCACATCTTCGGACACCAAGATAATCAAGCACCATGTGGAACAGGACCTGAGGGATATCGAGGACCTGATGAACCGCCTCTATCTCAAGAACCCGAAGTACGAACCCAGTGCAATGATTCGCAGGCAGAAAATAGACGCCATATTTCGACACGGCGCAGTGCCTGAATGCAACGATTTTTTCCATATGGAGTCATACGAAATTCTTACCTTGACATTTTCACCTGACTGCCCGTGTGCCGACAGGGTATTCATGCTTGGGCTCGGGCTTTCAAAGAGTATAAGGGAGGCATACGACATTGATGATAAATTTTTTGTCACCGGTGTACAGGTGCCTGAAGAACGCCTTGAGCGGCTCTATCATAACCTGAGCCAGGTGAACTGGAGGCTCAAGACCTATCGCGATGAAAACGGCGAACTGCTGTTTAAGACAAATGAAGCAGGTGAGAATGGTTATATCAACATGGAGTATGAGAAAATCTTTACAAGAATGTTGACCAGAACCGGTGATGATATTTATCTTAGGGACGGCCTGGTGAATAACTTACTTTTCAGGTCCACAACTGTATTTTTGTCAATACTGACAATTTAAACTTTCACGTTGCGCCACCAGGCACGTTCAAAAGACTTAAAAAGCTATTTTTCAAAAGGAGTATAAAAAATTCATGACTGACAGTCCTGAAGCATTTATCGACAATTCAAAACCCATGCAGGATGATGATACTTTCTGTTTTTCATGCACGCCTGACAGGAAGTGTTTTACCCACTGCTGCTATGACCTTAACCTGGTGCTGATGCCATACGATATCATGCGCCTCAAAAATCGTCTTGGCATGAAATCAGGTGATTTTCTCAAAAAATACACAGGGGTGCATGTCGGGCAGGAGACGGGGCTTCCTGTAATTCTTATGAACATGGAGGACCCTTATCTCAAGTGTCCGTTCCTTGAGGAAAACAAGGGATGCACTGTATATGAAGACAGACCAGGGGCCTGCCGCACATATCCCCTTGCCCGCATGGCACGCCGCAGCACTGAAATGGATGGCGTGGAGGAGTTCTATTATATTGTACGTGAACCTGACTGCCAGGGATTCAAAGATGGCAAGGAGTGGACAGTCCGGGAGTGGAAGCGCGGAGAACAGATTGAAAAATATAATGAGATTAATGATGTGTTCGGTGAACTCCTGCAGGCAAAGCAGGTGGCCAATATTCCACATCTTTCCGCAGACCAGATAGAGATATTTTACATGGGATGCTACGATATCGACGCATTTCGTGAATATTTTCTCAACGGTCCCAACCTTGAACGCTATATGGAGCCTGACGAAGTTATTGAAAAAATATCCGCAGATGAAGAGGAACTTCTCAAATACGGAATGCGGTGGGTTAAGAAGAAGTTGTTTGAGGGAGGCTGCCTCTCCTGCGGAGGAGCGTGCAGTACAGAATAAGATTTCACATAGACTTTCATGACATGGGGCTTGTCACCCCCTGACATGAAAGTTAGCTCAAAGCTCAAAGTCGGAAGCTGAAAGCCAACATGGCTTCTTTTACTTTGAGCCTTGAGCTTTCAGCTTTGAGCTATTTTCGGATAAACCGCCATTCCCTGACCGGGCACAACGAACAATGAAAATACGCTCTTGCTGCATGTGATATTGTTGTAACTTCTCAATAAGTACTGGTAAAAAGCCTGGATCCCCGACAACTACATTCTGGGATGACGATCTGAACTGCCTGCAACTCCGTCATTCCGGCAGGTTTTGCTCGTTCCCAAACTCCAGTTTGGGAACGCATACCCGGAAGCTCCAGCTTCCAGACAAGGGCAGGTAATGCCGCACAGCCGGTATTAAAAGGAATGAAGCAGGAGCTTCAGACCCATAGGTACCCAAACGGGAGTTTGGGCACCAGCACGAAACTTGTCACCACTTATTGAGAAGTTACTATCCTTAAACCTTGTTGATCTATGTCAAAGGATATTTATTCAGCTACAATGGGAAAAACGCTGAACAGTTACGTCAAAGCTTAAAGTATAGAATAGAGAATAGAGAATACATGCCCTGATGTCCAGCTTTTATTATTAGATGACTAACATTGAAGGCCAGTTGCTGCAGTGAAACAGAGCGAGAGACGAGCTCAGTAGAATAGCGGTCCACTGCACTCAATCAGCCACCAATTATTTCATTGAATCCGTCAGTAATCATGTAGAGCTCTTCGGGAGAAACAGTAGCAATCTTTCTGCGAATTCTTTTGGTAGATAATGTCCGAATCTGACTTATTTTGACCCAGGATTTTTTAGGCAATTTTGTCTTTGAAAGTTCAAGAGTTAACGGAAACTTAGCGCTTTGAGGTTGGCTTGTGATTGCCAATGCTATAACAGTGCCGGATTTTTCATTAAAAATGTCGTGACTCAAGATAAGAACAGGGCGAAAACCGCCCTGTTCGCTCCCTATCACGGGATTTAAATCAGCCCAATAAATCTCACCTCTTAATATGTTGGCCATTCTTCTATCTCCATCGACAAGCCCTCTTCTGCCAAATTTTGCTCAAAATCCGGATCAAGGTTAGCACACTCCTGCGCCAGCCGAGTCTTCTTTAATCGTTTAAGTTTATCCGAAACAGCTTCCTGAATGGCCTTACTCCTGTTGGGGAATAAATCCGACTTAACCAATAAATCAACTTGTTTCAAAAGATCAGCATCAATTGTAATTGCAATTTTTGCAGCAGGCATTTTGTTACCTCCGGTATGATACTTTATCATACTAAGTTTCGTTGCAAAAGTAAATTGTAACTACCCTCCTCCAGGATGAATTCCCATAACGGAAAGTCGCTTTTCACACAACTTCTATTATTGTGGAGGCTGTGTGGCTTTTTGAGGCTTGTTCTGCGAGAAAACCTGCATGGAACGTTCGGAAGGCCTCATAACAGTTTCAGAACCAGTCTCAAAAAGTTACATAGCCGCAGCATGTTATTTATGATATTGGGACAAACGGGGGGAACGCTCCCCTTTTGTGATTAACACACCCATATCACCTGTCCATGTACCTGAGCCTGAGCGCATTGGAGACAACGGTTACTGAACTCATTGCCATTGCCGCTGCTGCAAAAACCGGCGAGAGCCTGATTCCCCAAATAGGATAGAGCACGCCTGCTGCCACTGGAATTGCCAGGGTATTGTAGGCAAAGGCCCAGAAAAGATTCTGCTTGATAATCCTGAGAGTTGCCCTCACAAGCTCCAGGGCCTGCGGCACTGCCATGAGGTCTTCGCGCATAAGCCCTATATCCGCCGCATCCATGGCTATATCAGTGCCTGTTCCCATTGCAATTCCCACGTCCGCCTGAACAAGCGCCGGTGCATCATTCACACCGTCTCCCACCATGGCAACGCGCCGCCCCTGCTCCTGCAGCCTCTTTATGTGACTGGCCTTCTCGGCTGGAAGCACCTGTGCCTCAAAGCCGTCAAGGCCAAGCCTTTCAGCAACGGCACCGGCAGTGGCGGCATTATCCCCTGTAAGCATCATAACGCTGATACCCATTGCCTTCAGCCTCGATACTGCCTGCGAGGCCTCTTTTCTTACACTGTCAGCAAGGGCCATGACACCTGCGGCCCTGCCATCCACAGCCACCCATATCACTGTCTTGCCCTGGGAGGAGAGCCTTTCAGCCGCATCTTCAAAGGCCGCGGTATCTATGCCGGACTCCTCTATGAACACCCTTGTTCCAACTGCCACCTGATACTCACCGGCCCTTGCGTTTACCCCCCTGCCGGGAAATGATTTGAACTCGCTGACCTTTGGAAACTCCGCGCCTGCCTTCAGCGCCCCTGCTGCCACAGCCTCTGCCAGCGGATGCTCGGAAAGGGCCTCAACCGCGCCTGCAAGCCTGAGAATATCAAGCCTCTCAAGGCTGCCTGCCCCATCACTGCCACCACTTTCCGAAACAACCACATCTGTAACAACAGGCTTCCCGTATGTCAGGGTTCCTGTCTTGTCAAACACCACCACAGACGTATCTGCCCCCTGCTCCACTGCCCTGGCATCCTTTATCAGAATACCCTCCTCGGCCCCGCGCCCCGTGCCTGCCATTACTGCGGCAGGTGTTGCAAGCCCCATTGCACAAGGGCAGGCTATGACCATAACAGTGACAAATGTAACAAGCGCATTGGTAATACGTGGCTCCGGCCCTGAAAAATACCAGATGGCCCCTGCAATTATGGCAGCAGTTATTACAACAGGCACAAAAACAGAGGCCACGCGGTCTGCAAGCCTCTGGATGGCAGCCTTTGAGCCCTGGGCCTCCTGGACCACACGAACTATTTCTGCGATAACCGTATCAGACCCCACCTTTTCAGCGCGTATTGTCACAGCTCCCCACTGGTTCAAGGTGCCTGCTATTACAACATCCCCTGAGGCTTTCCTTACTGCCGCTGACTCACCGGTAAGCATGGATTCATCCACTTCTGTCTCGCCGTCCAGCACTGTTCCGTCAACAGGAAAGGCCTGGGACGGGCCCACCCTCACACTCTCGCCAACCCTGATTTCAGATACCGGAACCTCTTTTTCCTCACCTCCGCGTATAACCGTGGCTGTGGCAGGGGTAAGGGTAAGGAGTCTGGTAATGGCCCCTGCCGCCTGGTCCCTGGCCCTGCGTTCAAGCCAGCGTCCAAGCAGCACAAATACGATTATCATTGACGCAGAGTCATAATAGAGATGCAGCGGAAGCCCGGCGGCTGTAAAAATCCCGGGAAACAGGGTGATGAAAAGAGAGTAGAAAAATGCAGATAAAGTGCCCACTGCCACAAGGGTGTTCATGTCTGCGCTGCCATGACGAGCTGCAATCCATGCGTTCTTAAGAAAGGGCCAGCCCACGTAGAACTGCACCGGCAGCGCGAATGACAGCAGCAGGAATGCCCTGAGAGTCCAGGAAATGCCCTTAACAAACGGAAACAGGCCCGGCATGGAAAACACGAATACCGGAACGGCGAGAATCACGCCAGTGAGAAGCCTGCGTTTAAGGTCAAGTAGCTCCCTGTCAATGCCAGGTGCAGACGGCCCGGCAGGTTCGGCAGACGTACCGTCGCCACTGATATCCAGGGATGCCACACTGTAGCCTGAATCAGTAACCACCTGCTTCAGATCATCAGGCTGGACCTCTGCCGGGTTAAAATGCACAATGGCCCTTGAGGCTGCAAAATTTACAGCAGCGTCAGTTACACCATGCATTTCAGAAAGGGCCTTTTCAATACGGTTTGCACAGTTTACGCAGCTCATACCCTCTATTCCCATGACTGCCACAGCAGGGCCGGAAGTCACTTCCGCAGGCTCTGCGCCATAGCCCTGGGCCTTTATTGCATCAATCATCTGCTGCACGTCAACGGTTTCAGGATCGTAATGAACCACGGCAATGGAGGCCGCAAAGTTTACAGCAGCGTCTTCTACGCCTGACATGCCCTTAAGGGTGTCTTCCACCCTTGAGGCGCAAACAGCACAGTTCAGACCGGAAAGCCTCAGAGTTATTTTTTCAAGTGACATGATTTCTGCTCCGGATTAAAAAAATCGAGACAAATTGAGAATGTTATCTGTCTGACAGATGACTTGAGAAATTTTCACCAGGCCCCATTTCACAGTCATGGAAACACCAGCAAGACCTGCACAATGCATACGCCTCTTTCGCAGATATGCAGCAAAGCCCGCAGTCGCTCAATGCCAAGGTAAACCTTGCCTTAAATGTGGACAGAGAGTATCCTTGTTTAAGGATACGATAGCCTTGTAAGAATGTCCAACCTCATTATTGTTCCCAGCCGGATGATGCAGTGCCTAACCACCTGTCCGTTACAACCCCAGCGAGTTAACCATAATGCCTGAATCAATAAATTTTTGTGCCCTAACAGACACAGGCCTGAAACGGAAAAAAAATGACGACTGCTTTCTCATTGTCGCTGATGGCGAATCAGGATTTCCTGTAAGCACCATGGGCGCAATGTTTGCCGTTGCAGACGGCATGGGGGGGCACCCTGCAGGTGACAAGGCGGCACGAATGGCATGTGATGTATTTCGCGACTGCTACTACGGTGTGCACGGCCTTGAGAAGGCCGTATGCCTGATATCCAGAATTGTTCCGTTTCTCTCCTGCCGACTTTTACTGAAACGCATGGCCACGGCAATGATCAATGCGGACAGGGCCATACAGGACTATGAATGCAATCACAAAAAATGTGAGGGACTTGGCACGACCCTCTCGGTGCTTGTGATCACAGGCGGCAGGGCGCTTATCTCACACGTGGGTGACAGCAGAATTTACCGTCTGCGCCAGGGCAGTCTCAAGCTTTGCACCGTGGATCATACCTTTGTGCAGGACCTTGTTGACATGGGAGAGATGACGCGCGAGGAGGCAGATGAAAGCCCCATGCGCCACGTACTTATGGAGGCCCTCGGCAGGGGCGTTGACGAACTCTATATCAGTTGCGAAAAAGTGCATAGAGGCGATATTTTCCTTTTATGCTCTGACGGGCTGAATGACATGATAAATGACGAATCCATTCTGCAGGCATTAAATGCTGACACTGATATCCATGAAAAATGCGCCCGGCTTGTAAAAAATGCGCTTGAGGCCGGGGGCAAGGATAACGTGACAGTTATCGTGGTACAGTTAACTTGAGGCACAGATAATGACAGTTGAAACAAAATACAGCCTGCCAGCCGGTACGGTACTGAATGATAAATGGGTGATCCTGGAGTTCATTGACAAGGGCGGCATGGGTGAAATCTATCGTGCCCACCAGTTGAACCTTAACAGGGACGTTGCCATTAAAATCGTTTCCAAGGAGTGGCTTGAAGATATAGAGGATGATGAGGAAGAGATTGAAAATGCCTTCAGACGCTTCAGCCAGGAAGTGCATACCATGGCTCAGATACGTCATCCCAATGTGATTCAGATATATGATTTTGACACGGCAACCGTGCAGATTGACAATGCTGATGTTGAAATTGAATACATGGCCCTGGAATACGTTCCCGGCAGGACCCTGTATGATACCATGAAGGAAGAGGGTTTCTATCCCTACGAGGATGAAGTGGCAGCATGGCTCAGGAAAATCTTTATACCCGTGCTTGACGGGGTTCAGGCCATACACGCGGCAGGCATACTCCACAGGGATATGAAACCTGCTAATGTCCTCATGGACGGTGATGTTCCCAAGATTGCAGACTTCGGCCTTGCACGTTCATGCAAACTGAAATCAATGACCTGCTCCCTTGAAGTCAAGGGCTCTCCTGCGTACATGGCCCCTGAACAGTTTATTGACTTCAAGGGTACGGATCAGCGCACTGATATCTACTCGCTTGGGAAAATTCTCTACGAGGCCATTGACGGCAAAATACCCAAAAAGGCCATACCGTTCAAACAGGCAGGGCTCAAAGAGGCGGAAACACCTTTTTTCAAGGCCCTTGACACCATTATCCGCAAGGCCACTGATGAAGAACCTGACAACCGTTACCAGAGCGTAGAGGAACTCAGAGAGGCCATCGAAGAGGCGCTGCATATCCATGAGTCCAGCAAAATATCCGGAGCCGCCAAACCAGACGAATCCATTCACATGTCCAGGAATACGCTGAAAATTCTGTATGTGGCAGGTGCGGTTCTTTCCATATTGCTGATGTTCTGGGCATATCATTCTTTGCAGGAACATTTTGGTGAAAAAAAGTCAAAAACAGAACCCATTTCCACAACACAGGTTAAGGCTGCCCTGAACTATCCGGCTGGCGTGCCTCGGGAAATTACAACGCCTGATCACACAGTGCTGAAGCTGGTACCTGGCGGAGAGTTCATCATGCCGCCGCACATCCTGGGCATGAAAGATATCAAGGTTACAGTCAAATCCTTTTACATGGATGAAACCCCGGTTACAAACCAGCAGTTTGTGGATTTTCTAAACAAAATCCGCCAAAAACTGACTGTCAGTGATGGTGACGTTAAACATGGCAACAGAATTTATCTTTATCTTGGAGAGGTGGTGCCTGGATATGAGCCAATAGTTTTCGAAAATAACTTTTTCAGACTGAAGCATTCCGGACACTCAGCGTGCCCCGTGGTTCGGGTTACTGCCTACGGCGCCATGGGCTATGCCAGATTTTATGGGCGAAGGCTCCCTACTGTTACGGAATGGCTATACGCAGCCATGCAGGGCAGGGGAAGAGCAGGGCTTCCACAGAGCATGACCAGGCCTGTTGAACTCCCGTTTCCTGTCATGCTGCTTGACGCAAACATCTTCGGTATCCGCGGCTTGAATGTGAATCTCGGCTGCTGGGTAAAGCCTGACTCTGTGTACACAGGAAATACGCCGCTGATACTCGGAGGCTTTGACAGCGCTCACAATCCGGCAGTTACTGTTCCCGCGCCGGTAAAACGCAATCCATGGGAAGCATTTGAAGAAGTAGGATTCAGATGCGCCAGGGATATTGGCGATTCGTAATTCAGGAAATTTTGTGCGGACTTATTGAGAAGTTACTAATGGTTACACCCCGCATGCATGGCAATCCATGAAATCAGAAAACATTGAGATAAGACACCTCCTGCTTGCCTGTGCCCCTGACAGGCACACTGCTGAAAATGATGTACTGAGATTTATTCAGCAAAATAAACTGGTGCGTTATGACAATGTTACAGTGGAGATGACATGCAGCGCCAAACAGCCTGAATTCATGCCCATGATAGAGCAAGGCACGCAGGGCAACCAGGCAGCATCAAAAAAAATGCTTACAGAACTTATGAGTGAGGGTTATTCCAGCGTTCTGGACCTGGCGACCCTTCCGCAGGGATATCTCTCCAAGCTGCTTCATACAGTGGCCCATCTGCAGGATGGATTTTTCGGAATAGATTCTGCATTGTACAACCTTGTGGAAGATTCACACCAGGTATCCACAAGGCTGAGCAGGGAGATGGAGCAGAGGCCCGGGGAGTTCTGGGCAGTAAAGGTGCGCTGTGTCTATTTTCATCATGAGGATGCCTCAGAATGGCTCAGGAAAAGGCTGACATAGGGTAATTTTTCCAGAAACAGGTTCCCGCTTTCTGAGTATTGCGAAGGCAGTGTGGCTTTTTGAGGCTTGTTCTGCGAGAAATCCTGCATATAATGTTCGAAACACATCATGACAGTTTCAGAACCAGTCTCAAAAAGTTACACTGCCGCAGCACGTTCTGCTATTGGGGTAAACGGGGAATGATCCCTCTGAAATTATTCTGGCACAGCTCCTTAGAACATAACCGGGCGTGCGAAGCCCTCCCTGCCTGCAAAGACAGCCGAATCTCCCAGACACTCCTCAATTCTCATGAGCTGATTGTATTTCTCAACCCTTTCACCCCTTGCTGGCGCGCCTGTCTTTATGTGCCCGGTATCGAGCCCCACTGACAGATCTGCAATGAATGAATCAACGGTCTCGCCGCTCCTGTGGGACACCATTGCGCCCCAGGCCTGACTGTGAGCCATCCTGACCGCATCAACGGTTTCACTGAGGGTACCGGCCTGATTAAGCTTTATCAGTACGCCGTTAGCTGCATTTTCTTCTATGCCGCGGCTTATACGCTTCACACTGGTAACAAAGAGGTCATCGCCTACAAGCTCAATTCTCTCACCGAGCCGTGCATTAAGGAGCTTCCACCCCTCCCAGTCATCTTCAGAAAGCCCGTCTTCAAGCACTATCACCGGATAGTCAGCAGTCAGATCAGCGTAATAATCAACCATCTGTTCAGAGGTGAGCTCCCTGTTCTCTGTCCGAAGCTGATAGCGGCCTTCGTTAAAAAATTCGCTGGAAGCAGGGTCCATGGCAATGCCTGCGTCGCGCCCTGGTTCAAGCCCAGCGTCCCTTATGGCCTGCATTATGAAGTCAAGAGGCGTACGGTTGGAACCTGCGGCAGGCGCAAACCCTCCCTCATCACCCACAGCAGTGCCATAACCGTGTTTTTTAATAACGTTTTTTAAAGCGTGATAGATACCTGCTCCCCATTCCACTGCCTGGCACACACTCTCTGCGCCATAGGGAACTACCATGTACTCCTGAAAATCAGACCCTTCCCAGCCTGCATGAACACCGCCATTGATAATATTCATCATGGGCACAGGAAGCCGCGTGGCATTCACCCCGCCGAGATACCGGAACAGCGGCATGCCTGACACCGCGGCAGCAGCACGCGCTGCGGCAAGCGATACACCCAGCATGGCGTTTGCGCCAAGAACGGACTTGTTTTCAGTGCCGTCAAGCAGGATCATTGCCCTGTCCAGTGCCTTCTGGTTCATGGCATCCATGCCTGTAATTTCCGGCGCGATTATGTTTGTTACATTGAAAACTGCCTTACGCACTCCCTTGCCGGAAAAATGCCGCTCATCCCCGTCCCTGAGCTCTACAGCCTCGTGACTGCCGGTGGATGCGCCTGAAGGAACTGCTGCCCTTCCAATACAGCCGTCTTCAAGGATACAGTCAACCTCAACTGTAGGATTGCCTCTGGAATCAAGTATCTGACGTGCATGAAGCTCTCTGATGGCAGTGCGCATAATGTATTTCTCCCTGTACCAGGATTGAGCGATTGCAGGATTTGCTGCATATCCCACAATGCCGAAGGGTATCAAAATTTGAAACGCTGGTATCTATTCAGCGTAAGTGCATGGGGGAGCATTCCCTGTTTGTCCCTCCTTTTCTATTATTGTGGAGGCTGTGTGGCTATTTTCCAGAATTTCGCAGGGTTACCTTCAGCATACCGAGGATATGTACTCACCGAGATCATGTGCAATGGCCTCTATCCTGTCCATATCCTCACCCTCCACCATAACCCTGATCACAGGTTCAGTTCCTGAGGGGCGTATGAGAATTCTGCCACGGCCCTTGAGTTCCTTTTCAAGCCGGGCCTGTTTTTCGGCAAGGCCTTCTATCTGATCGACACTCTTTCTCTCACTTACCCTGATGTTGTGAAGGGTCTGAGGGAAGGATTCCATGATGCCGGAGAGTTCTGACAGAGGCCGCCTTGTCCTCTGCATGACAGCAAGGAGCTGAAGCGCTGCCAGTATGCCATCGCCGGTTGTTATGTGATCCAGGAATATCAGGTGGCCAGACTGTTC
>WFRQ01000474.1 GCA_015486425.1 Deltaproteobacteria bacterium
AATAAGTGGTGACAAGTTTCGTGCTGGTGCCCAAACTCCTGTTTGGGTACCCAATTGACAGAAGCTCCTGCTTCATTCCTTTTAATACCGGCTGTGCGGCATTACCTGCCCTTGTCTGGAAGCTGGAGCTTCCGGGTATGCGTTCCCAAACTGGAATTTGGGAACGAGCAAAACCTGCCGGAATGACGGAGTTGCAGGCAGTTCAGATCGTCATCCCCGAATGTAGTCGTCGGAGATCCAAGCTTTTTACCAGCACTTATTGAGAAATTACTGAGCAGTTACATTCGCAAAGTAAATAAGTTATAATAACAGCCAGCCTATCAACGGCATCTATCTCCTTAATTGAGCACAATCTGATTCAATTTTAAACACATGGAGGAATTTTGTGAATACGGAAATATTCAGACAATATGACATACGGGGAATGGTTGACAGGGACCTCACGGAAGAAGTGGTACGGGACATTGGACGTGGATACGGGACTCTTGCCATACGAAACGGATGCCGGAATGTCACTTGCGGCATGGATGGCCGTGTTCACTCAACCCGCCTGCAGTCCGCTCTTGTTCAGGGTATCAATGAAACTGGCTGTAATGTTCTGAATGTGGGGCAATGCCCAACGCCTCTCCTGTATTTTTCCATATTCCATTTCAAAGCAGAAGGCGGGATAATGGTAACAGGAAGCCATAACCCTCCTGAATATAATGGATTCAAGATGTGCATAGGCACAGGAACCATCTATGGAGAAACCATTCAGCAGATAAGGAAAATAATAAAAAATCATGACTTTGAATCAGGAAATGGCGAAAACAGACAGCGGGATATAATAGAACCCTATCTTGCCCACCTGAAGGATAATATTAAAATTGAAAGGCCAATAGAGGTAGTGGTTGACGCCGGAAACGGGGTAGCCGGTCTGGTTGCGCCGGATGCCTTCAGGCAGGCAGGCTGCAAGGTTCACGCCCTGTATTGTGATGTTGACGGGACGTTTCCCAATCACCATCCGGACCCCACGATACCGGCAAACCTTGACGATCTTATAAAAAAGGTAAGAGAGACCGGCGCGGATGCAGGCATGGCTTATGATGGAGACGGGGACAGGCTTGGAGCTGTAGATGAAAACGGTAACATAATATATGGTGACAAACTCCTCCTGCTCTTTGCCCGCAAGGTGCTTGAGAAAAATCCGGGAGCAGCCATTATAGGCGAGGTGAAATGTTCCAAGGTCCTTTATGACGATATTGCCTCTCATGGTGGCCGCCCCATCATGTGGAAGACAGGCCACTCGCTTATAAAACAGAAGATGAAGGAAGAACATGCGCTGCTTGCAGGCGAAATGAGCGGGCATCTCTTTTTTGCAGACCGATACTTCGGGTTTGATGACGGCATATATGCGTCGCTCAGGCTTGCAGAGATAATCTCACAGGGAAGCAAGCCTCTTTCAAGCTACTTTGAGGATGTTCCAGTTACATTTTCCACACCGGAGATCAGAAATGAATGCCCTGAAAAATTCAAATTCGAAATTGTTGAAAAGGTAAAAAAATGGTTCCTGGACCATGACTACCGGATCATTGATGTTGACGGGGTAAGAGTGGAATTTGATGACGGATGGGGCCTTATCAGGGCATCCAACACCCAGCCGGTGCTTGTACTGAGGTTTGAGGCCGCAACCAGGGAACGTCTTAAGGAAATACAGCAACTGGTGGAAACACAACTTGAAGCAGTCAAAAAGGAGGTGACAGGCTGAGGCAACTCTCTATCACACCAAAGATGGGAAATTTATTTCCATTTTGGAAGCGTTTTACCCAAAAAAGTGCTATTTTCTTATCTTCCATTTTTCAACATGGCATTTTCATGTCATATTAGCTCATTCAAGCCCACTTTTTAATGTTTTTGAGTTTGGCACGTAGTATGCATATTATTTAAGTACAGCATGACAAACCTCCAACAACATGCTCAGCAAGTCCTAACCTCCTGGGGGTGCGGCACTGTGTCGCCCCCCTACTTTTCCTGTTTAAACTTCCCGTGAAAACGAAGTAAGGCACCCTAAAAAAATACCTGCTGCACAGTCAGAATGTTTTCAAGCTCATACCAACATTATCTGCCAGTTCCCTGGTATTTGCTGACTCCGGTTACCCTGCTGCATCTGCAATGCCTCCGATCAGGGCCGTTTTCCCAGCAGTCGGCAAATCAGGTTTATTTTCACTTGTACTGCACGAAAAAAGTGCGTACAAAAAAAGTGTAACCTGACGCTCAACAAATTATCGGAAGGTATGTATACCCAAAAATATTACATTAAGCTCTGATGACATGCTGATTAAACGGGCCAGGGAAAAAGCCCGGCAGGAAAACACATCATTGAACCAGCTCGTTAGAGACTGGATAAAAAAATATGTCAATCGTGACAACATTGATAGCGAGTATGAAAGCCTGATGGAAAACATGGCAGATGTGAAGGCCGGAAGAAAATTTTCCCGGAATGAAATGAATGAAAGGTGAATTCTTTTTAGACACTATTGCCGGATTTGCCGCATATCCGCGAAAGGCATCCTAAAAAGTGTGTAAGCGAATTGCTTTTTCTCATCCCCCACCCCTTCTATACCACTCCTTCCCATACTTCCTGATGTGCTCTTTCAGTTTTTCATTATCTATACTGTTATAAAGAAGCAGGTCCACCCGCTGGGCCATGGGGAGTTCATCAATGGAGGCGGCAAGTCTGGCCTGGTCGCTCAGGGTCAAAGCATCGCCGTAAAGGGCCAGATCCACATCAGAGGTCGTGGTGAAGGTACCCATGGCCCGGGAGCCGAAAAGCACCACCCGCTCCACCCTCTCGTTGGCAGCCAGGATGTCGATAATGGCCCGGCGGTGTTTATCTTTCAATCCGTCAGTCATGCTTTTCTCTTTTCCGCCAGGGCCTGGTAAACCCGTTGCAGTAAGAGGAAATAAGACTCGCGAATCAGTTTTTCAGCCTCAAGGGCCACTTTTTCCTGATAGGTGTGACTCAAGATATTGCGCTTTTCCAAGGCCTCAAGGAAGAGTTCAGTATCATCTTCGCTGATGTACTCCTGCTCAAAGCTGATACGAATGGTAGCACGAGGACTTTTGGGGTTATAGCCCTCGAAGAACAGCAGGTCTTTTAATGTCTTCCAGGCAAGTTCAAAAGAAAACTCAAACACCTGCACCATTCCGGCCCGTTCAAGATCGTTTAAGTTCTCCCGGTTACAAGCCGCTTCAAGTTGGCGCAGGGCCTTTTCAAAGTTTTCAAACCGCTGTTGCCAGCGAATTTCAGCCGAATTACTCATCTCTTCCTTCCTCTCCCTCCAGGGCATACCCCAACCCCGCCAGATTCTTTCTTATCTGCTCCTCCAACCGGGCGCTCTCGGTAAACTGTTCTGATAGCCGGGTCGTCAGGCGTGCCATCTTGTCTGCAAAGGGTTCACCGTCATCTTCCTCTGGTGGTGCCCCCACATAGCGTCCGGGTGTCAGCACATGGTCGTTTTTTGCAATCTCCTCCAGGGTTGCCGACTTGCAGAACCCGGGCTCGTCCTGGTAACCATCGCCCTTTTGCCAGGCATGGAATATCCCGGCAATCTTCTCTATATCTTCCCTCTTGAAATCCCGCAGTACCCTGTCCTTCATGTAGCCCATGTTGCGGGCGTCAATGAACAGCACCTCGCCTGACCGGTCCCGGAAGCCAT
>WFRQ01000475.1 GCA_015486425.1 Deltaproteobacteria bacterium
CTTGATATCTTCCCTGTGCCCCCACAGCCTGAGGTGATTATCACCTCCTTTGGCTCTGACTCTTCCTCAACATCTGCATACACGGAAATCCTGCCCTCAGGGCAGACATACACCTCCCGTACCTCTCCGGGTTCCCTGATATACCCCTGGCCAAAGAGAAAACCCGGCCCAAATTCCTCAAGCCCAACAGGAAGAACCATGGAAGAACCAATAACCTTGTCATTAAGGGCTATCTTATAAGGGACTTCTACTGCAAGATACTCCCTGACAGTTCGGCTTCCTTCAGGGCGCATCACCACGGTTTCAAGCTCCATGCGCACAGGAACGGAATCTAATTGATTGATTAGCGTCATTGAGGGTATTATCCTTTACTGAACAAATACAGTTGCTGAATTGGACACCTCAAAACAGGTACGGAGGCGCTCCCTTCTTAACATAGCCTGACTGAAACAGCGAGTTTAGTGATTTTGGCGTAGCGAATCTTAAAAAATCGTATCTGCTCACAGGGACACCTCTACGGCGTTGCCTGACACTTGAAGTAGACGCTTGAAGTACAGGAAGCACGTCTGCGGGTCCTCCGCCTTGTATATACGGCGCCCTGTAAGCAGATACGGAATAGTTAGCACGGATTTGTTGAGAAGTTACAAAAAATCAAGAAATTGGTCATCAGTAGCGCAAAAACATGCCATTCCCATACAATGGCAAAAATGCTGAACAGTTACCTTTTGAAACGCTCGATTCAGCAATTCACATACACAGGGATTTCATGTTGTAATGACCATGCCCATAGACCATATCAATTAACCTGCTACAGGAGAAAACATTGCCCTGCATAATAGGATTCACAGGCAGACACAACTCGGGTAAAACTACTGTTATCCGTAAAATAATACCGGAACTCAAGGCCCGCGGTTACAGGGTCGGCGTCCTGAAATCAACTCATCACAGTGTAAGTTTCAACCAGCCGGGCAAGGATACCACGCTCTACAGACAGGAGGGAGTTGAAACTGTTGCCCTTTGCGGCCCTGAAGAGATTGCACTGTTCCAGAACCGGCAGGATGAAGGGCTTGAACGGACCATATTCCGGCTTTTCCCTGATGAAGACGTTATCATCCTTGAAGGATTCAAAAATGAACAGGGTATCCCCAGAATAGAGGTGGCGGTGGAAAGCAGTCCGGAGCTGTACAATGAAATAAACGGGGTCAAGGCAGTGATAACAAGGGAGGCGGTACAAGGCCGCAAGGTACTTGACCCGGATGACCCTGCTGCACTGACCGACTTCATTGAAAAGGAAATAATCTCTCCATATCAAAAGGAAGATGAGATAAGCATATTTATCAACAATCGAAAACTGCCTCTCAAGCTGTTTGTAAAAAATGCTGTAAAGGGGCTGATCACAGGTTTTTTAAAATCCCTGAAATTCACTGAGGGAGCAAAGAAAATTGACATCAGAATTGTTCTGCGATAGGGGAGGCAGGGCCTGAACTTGGTAATTACAGGGCTTGAAAAACTTGTTTTGCAGCAGCCAGAGTGGTTTCGGGGCAGACGTCTTGGCCTTCTGTGCAACCAGGCCTCTATAGATTCCAGGCTGCGCCACTCGAGGCATCTTATAAATCACTGCTCCGGCAGCATGCTGAAGGCCATCTTCTCCCCGCAGCACGGTCTTTTTGCAGACAGGCAGGACAACATGCAGGAGTCCGGCCACTGCCTCGACCCGGAACTTGGCATCCCGGTATTCAGCCTGTATGGCGAAACCAGGGAACCTGACCCCGCATGGCTTGAGCAAACGGACCTGCTTCTTATTGACCTGCAGGACGTGGGCTGCAGGGTCTATACCTACATCTGGACCATGCTCCTCTGCATGAAAAAATGCGCACAGACAGGCACTGCGGTTGCTGTGCTTGACAGACCCAATCCGGTGGGAGGCACTGCAGTTGAGGGAAATCTGTTAGATAAAGAGTTTTACTCTTTTGTGGGCCTTGCCCCGATTCCAATGCGGCACGGCATGACCATGGGAGAACTGGCGCTCTGCTTCAGGGACATGCTGAACCTCGATCTGGAACTGCATGTACTCACAATGGATGGCTGGAACAGGGACATGTACTTCCCTGACACAGGGCTTCCGTGGGTATGGCCGTCTCCCAACATGCCCACATTTGATACTGCGACAGTTTACTGCGGCCAGGTGATACTGGAAGGAACCAACATATCAGAGGGCAGGGGAACAACAAGACCATTTGAGGTTTTCGGAGCGCCGTTCATTGACATGGCCGCGGTATCAGAACAGATGGAGAAATGGAATCTTCAGGGCTTTTATCTGCGCCCCCAGTTGTTTGAACCCACGTTCCACAAGTGGGCAGGCATGCAGTGCCAGGGCTTTCAGATTCATGTCACAGATATCAGGGCCTTTGATTCGTACCTGTTTACGCTGTCCCTGCTGTCAGCAATAAAACGCATTCATGGTGACAGGTTCCAGTGGAAATCACCTCCATAC
>WFRQ01000476.1 GCA_015486425.1 Deltaproteobacteria bacterium
GCCTATGCTGTGCTTGCCATGGCCCTTGTTATATCCATAATGTACCTGATTCAGGAAAAACAGATAAAACAGAAGAGGCTTGGCCCAATATTCAGGCGTCTGCCATCACTTGACGCTCTTGACGCCGCTGCGGAGAGATGCCTTAAAATAGGCTTTCCGCTGCTGACCCTCGGCATTGTCACAGGTTCAATATGGGCCGAACAGGCCTGGGGCGCGTACTGGAGCTGGGACCCAAAGGAAACATGGTCTCTGATTACATGGTTCCTTTATGCGGCCCTGCTTCACCAGCGCTTTACTGTGGGGTGGCGCGGCAGACGCGCGGCCTACATGACCATTGTGGGTTTTATCACCCTTCTCTTTACCTTTATAGGAGTTACCTATCTGCTGCCCGGGGCCCACACATATACCACATGGTATGATTAGCCGGACAGAACCGCTCCTGTTTCCTGAATCGATTAGAACAACTGATACAGATATACGATATGAGCAGACCTGAAATTGTCCTCCTCGGGGTAAATCACAAGACAGCCCCTGTTGAGGTTAGAGAAAAACTTGCCCTCAAGGAGGAGGAAATACCGCCGCTTCAACTCTTCTCGGAGTTGCCGTGCTGCAGGGAGGCAGTCTTTCTTTCAACATGCAACCGCGTTGAAATAATAGCGTGTACAGATACCCCTGAATCACTGAACGAGGTTCGGAATCTGTGGACCGGAAGGGCTGGCATTGTGGAGGCAGAGGCGGGGAAATGCCTTTATGAATATCACGGCGAGGAGGCTGTTCAGCACCTGTTTCGCGTTGCATCCAGTCTTGATTCCATGATTGTAGGTGAGCCGCAGATACTGGGCCAGCTCAAGGATGCGTACAGGCAGGCTGCAGAGGCAGGTTCAGCAGGGCCAATCCTCAACCGCCTGCTTCACAGGGCCTTTTCAGTTGCAAAGAGGATTCGCACGGAAACCCGCATAGCCAGCCAGGCTGTGTCCATCAGCTATGCTGCTGTGGAGCTGGCAAAGAAGATATTCGGAGACCTGAAGGGCAAGAATGCGCTTCTTATCGGCGCCGGAGAGATGGCGGAACTTGCTGCCCAGCACCTTAAGACCAATGGTGTATCCGGCCTTGCAGTGGCAAACCGGACGCTGCAGCGGGCTGTTGACCTTGCAAAGACCCTTGGAGGCACGGCTGTATCTCTTGATGAGCTGGAGGAAGAACTTGTGCGGGCAGATATAGTTATAAGCTCCACAGGTGCGCCCAACATAGTGGTCACTGCTGACCAGGTCAGGAGCATCATGCGGCCAAGGCGTCACCGCCTGCTCTTCTTTATAGATATTGCGGTGCCAAGAGACATAGATCCAGCGGTAAACTCCATTGAGAATGTCTATCTCTATGATATTGACGAACTCAAGGAGGTGGTGGAGGAAAACCGGGCCGAGAGGGAAAAGGAGGCAAGGAAGGCTGGCCGCATGGTGGAGGAGGAGGTAATAAAGTTCCTGGGCTGGATGGACTCGCTTGATATTGTGCCTGTGATACGCCAGCTCATGGCAAAGGGCGAGGAGGTGCGCACGCAGGAGCTTGAAAAGAGCATGAAGGTGCTTGGCAGGCTTGACAAAAAACAGAGGAAGGCAGTAGAAGCACTTACCAGGTCTATTGTTAATAAACTTCTGCACCATCCGGTTACATCCATAAAGCAGTGCAGGGAGATGGAACATGGTGATGAAATAATTGCCGCTGCCTGCAGGCTGTTCAACCTTGAGGATGCCTATGGAGAGTCATTTGAGTCTGTATCACGCGATATACAGGCGGCGCCTCAATGCAGGGGAAAAAAATCTTAATGCCTGCAGGCATGGTATGATTTTTCGTATCCACATCTCTGTATTATTATTTGTTATTGGCACGACATCCCTCCTGATTCCTGTTTCCCCCTGTTCAGCAGCAGACACACTTGTCCTTAAAGATTCCGAGCAGCAACAATATGCTCTGGGCCTTTACATGGATATCCTTGAGGATTTTGACAGAAAGCTCACAATAAATGACATAACTTCAGGCAGGTATGAACACAGGTTCGTACCATCCAGAAAACCTGCTCCCGGTTTCGGCTTTACATCCTCTGCGTTCTGGTTCCGATTCACTGTAAAAAACCAGGGGTCCCAGGCGGAAAAATACTTTCTGGACATAGAATATCCCCTGCTGGACCATATTGAGTTCTATGCCCCTGATGGTAATGGAGGCTGGGCCATCACACAGGCAGGCGACAGGCTTCCGTTTGACAGCAGGGCCATCAAGTACAGGAATTTCCTGTTTCCCTTAAACCTCGCAAAGGGTCAGCAGACCACATATTATATCAGGTGCGTTACTTCCAGCTCTCTGAACATGCCGGTAAGCCTGCTTTCCACAGGCGCGCTTGTGAACCGTGCGGAGAACGAGGAAACCATGCTGGGCCTGTACTTTGGCATACTGATTGCCATGCTGGCCTACAATTTTATCCTGTTTGTAATGATAAGGGATATCACCTATTTTTACTATGTCCTGTTCGTGGGCTGCTTCGGTATGTTCCAGCTCAGCCTGAACGGCATCTCCTTTGAATACTTCTGGCCTGACAGCATCTGGTGGGCCAATGTAAATATCCCGTTCTTTATATGCGCCGCCTATCTTATGGGTAC
>WFRQ01000477.1 GCA_015486425.1 Deltaproteobacteria bacterium
ACAGTAGATTTGTCCGAGCTTTCATCTGATGGTACACAGGTGGTTGACCTTTCCGATTCCAACACTGGCAATGACACAGATGCAGATGGTAACAGCCTGAGTTATTCCATCACTGCCGGTAATGATGCGGGAGTTTTTTCCATAGACAGCGCCACAGGGGTAATCACCGTTGCTGACAGCAGTAAACTTGATTATGAGAGTAATGCGCATCAGTATTCTCTTGCAGTGCAGGCCAGTGACGGCACCTTTTTTGCTCAGTCCACAGTAACTGTCAATATAGTTAATGAGAATGACAATGCCCCTGCTTTATCTGATGTTACAGCAGTTTTGTCCGAGCTTTCATCTGAGAGTACACAGGTGGTTGACCTTTCCGATTCCAATACCGGCACTGACACAGACGCAGATGGCGATACTTTGAGCTATTCCATCACTGCCGGTAATGATAATGGGGTTTTTTCCATAGACAGCGCCACAGGGATAATCACGGTAGCTGACAGCAGTAAGCTTGATTATGATACTGAGCCTCAGCAGTATTCCCTTACGGTCCAGGCTGATGACGGCGTCCATACAGGCCAGGCTATGGTGACAGTTAATCTGACAGATGTATCCACCTCCATACCTTCCGGTCAGTCCTTTAGCGTGTCTGAAACAGCCTCGAACGGCACTCTGGTGGGTACAGTCTCAACCAATGGAGACGCTGCCAAAACATTTTCAATAACGGGTGGCAATCTCAGCGGGGCGTTTGCCATAGATAATATTGGCCGTATTACTGTGGCTGACACTTCAGTAATTGATTATGAGAATATCACCAGTTATTCATTAACGGTCGAGGCAAGTGACGGAACCAGTTCTGTAACCGAAACCGTAAATATCAGCATTTTGAATGCCAATGATAATGCGCCCCGAGTGGAAGATAGTGTTACGTCTTTATCGGAATTGGCGCCAAATGGAACAGTGGTTGCAGATATTAATGATTCCAATACAGGGGCAGATGTTGATGCTGATGGACAAGCCCTTTCCTATACCATAACAGCCGGTAATGATGCAGGTGCATTTGCCATAAACAGTGCCAGTGGTGTCATTACGGTTTCCGACAGTAACAGCCTTGATTACGAGAGTGCTGTGAAGCATGTTTTAACCGTTCAGGCCAGTGACGGTACTAATACAGACCAGTCAACGCTGAGTATAAATGTTACAGACGAAAACGAGTACTCAGTAAGCCCTGTTTCCGACAGCAGCGGTGAATCCAATTCAGTGCCTGAAGATGTTTCCATAGGTACGCCGGTTGGTATCACTGCCCATGCCTTAGACCCTGATGGTTCTGCAACTGTCACCTATTACCTTACAGACAGTGACGGCGGACTTTTTGCAATTGATCCTCAAACAGGTGTTATAACGGTAAATAATCAACTCAGCTACAATGCCGCCTCGAATCACACTGTAACAGTGAAGGCTGTCAGTTCTGACGGCTCTGAAAGTTCCAGCTCCTTTACCATTAACGTGTCAGAGGTCAGGACTGACCCGGATCATGTTTACAATAATCCAGATCAGGGCGTTTCAGAGCCTTTGCCTGACAGTACATCGGAAAACGTGGAATCCTCGGAGGCAGAGGTGTCTTCCGGGCCTGACAGTACCCCAGAGCAGGAAGATGGCAGTTTTATCCCAGTTCATGACGCGCAACATGCAGTTGCTGCCAGGCACCTGTCAGATCACGCTGCAGGGGCCATGGTAAGGGATATGATATACCTTGACCATAATCAGGAAGTCGGCACGATCCAGAGCGCTCATGCAGATAACAACCGTTATCTCTCATTAGATAATGATGAATATAAATTGCTATCTGCTTCAAAATATGTGGATTTTGGCTATGAAATAACCAGGAATCCCCTGGAAATGGATGATTTTGATGAGTCAGGCAGTGTGGAGTTTGACAATGACAGCTCAGGCCCGATATTGGACAGGGGTGAGTACCAGCAGTTCAGAAAGGAGATGGACCAGATATTTCAGTCTGAACAGCATGAAGATGCAGGCAGAATCAGGCTTGTCACCACCACTGCAATGGGTTTTGCCGTGGGCCTTGCCACCTACCTTCTTAGAGCAGGCTCAATGATGGCAAGCCTCATGTCCATTATGCCAATGTGGAGACAGTTTGACCCAATTGCTGTCATAAGCTCCAGAACTGAAACAGTTACAGTATCTAAGAAGGCTCCGGACAAGGCGAAAGCTGAAGAGGAAGCCTTTTTTGGCGGTGAGGAAGAATGATATTCCTGACGCCGGTTGTGCGGCTTTCTCTTGTGATCGCACTGCTTACCATTAATATTCTCTTTGCAGCCAATCTCCTGGGGTTTCTTCCAGATGAAGACCGGCTCATTGTTGAACAGCGCAAGGACATTGTGGAGGCCCTGGCCCTGCAGTGCTGTGCCGCAGTGGAACAGGGGGAGATGAAGGTAATCCGGGATACCCTGCGCGCTGTGGTGGAGCGTAACAGGGCGATATTATCTGCAGCGGTGCGGGCAGGTGATGGGCAGATTGTGGCGCTTGCCGGAGATCACCTGGCGCACTTCAAGCCCAGGCCTGACGGCAAGTCCACTCCCACCAGTCTTCATGTTCCCATTTTCCGGGATGGTAAAAAATGGGGGACAATGGAAATAAGTTTTGCGCCGCTCTGGAAAGAGAGACTTAAACGCGGGTTCAGAGATTCATTTGCAGGGCTGGCGCTGTTCATGGGGGTGGGAGGATTTCTATGTTATTTCCTGGTGATAAAACGTACACTTCGGGAGCTGGATCCGTCCAGGGTGATACCTGGGCGTGTGCAGACAGCATTTGATATCCTCCAGGAGGGTGTGGTCCTTTTCGATGTAGATGAGCAGATAGTTATGACTAACAGCTCCTTTGCAGAGCTGTTTGGAAAGACACCTGAATCCATGATTGGCCTTAAGGGCTCGGAGCTTGGCTGGGTGGAGTGTCAGTCTCCTGATGAAGTCGGGCAACTTCCGTGGCTCAGGCTGCTCAATGAGGGAGAGGAACAGGCAGAGGCGTCGCTCTCCCTTCTGGACCGTAACGGCAGCAAGTTCATGGTTCATGCCGTTGGTGTCAGTGATCCAGGGGGTAAAAAGCGCGGCTGCCTGGTTACTTTTGACAATATTACCGAGGTAGAGGAGAAGAATTTCCAGCTAAACGAGCTTGTTGAAAAACTCAGGCAGGCAAACCAGGAGATCATGGGGAAGACCAGGGAGCTTGAGGTGCTTGCAAGCTGCGATCCCATGACCCTGTGTCTCAACAGGCGTGCATTTGGACAGAAGCTTGATGGATTTTTTACAAGTGGAAAGGCCAACGGGGAAAAACTTTCATGCCTCATGCTCGATATAGATTTTTTCAAATCTGTTAATGATAATTACGGCCATGCGGCAGGCGACCAGGTTATCAAGGCAGTGGCAGATGTTCTTAAGGTGAGCACCAGGGATACTGACCTTGTGGCACGCTACGGCGGTGAGGAGTTCTGTGTTCTTCTTCCCGGCCTGGATCTGAAGGAGGCCGCCATGGTTGGAGAGCGCATCAGGAAAACTATTGAAAGTAAAACTATTGCAGGTATAAATGTAACCATCAGCGTAGGCGCTTCAACCCTGAATGACAGCGTGAACAAGCCTGATGAACTGGTTAATCAGGCTGACAAGGCCCTTTATGCTGCAAAAGAAGGTGGAAGGAACCGGGTCACCACATGGGGAGAGGACCTGGAGGTTATCACTGATACTGACAAGGCTGCAAAGGCTGAAAGACAGGGCAGTGAAAAACAAGGGGAATCGGAAAGCGACACAGACGTTGCCAGTTTGCAGGGCCGCATACAGGAGCTGGAAGGGCTTCTGGCAAAGCGTACCCTGGAGCTGCAGCATTTTGAGATGTATGATTTCAAGACCGGTCTTCCCAACCGATCTCTTTTTGAGGACAGACTCAGGCGAGAGATCGCAAGGAGCAGGAGGAGCAATCGCCTTTTTGCCGTGCTGTTCATTAACATGGAGACCATCAAGCGCCTTCAGGAAACGCATGGCATGAAGGTTGCCGAAGAGTTGATGCACGCCTGCGGCCAGAGACTAAATGATACGCTGCGAAGGGATATTGACACTGTGGCCGCAATGGACGGAACACGGGAGGAATCAACCATATCCCTGCTTAACCCTGCTGAGTTTGGTATAATTCTTACAGACATAAAGCAGGTTGACCATGTTACTTGGGTGGTTAAGCGACTGCTTGGTTCCTTTGAAACGCCGTTTGAAATCAGTGACAGTGAAATTTATGTTTCCCTGTACCTTGGCATCAGTATTTTCCCACATGATGGCACAGACGTGGATCATTTGTACAGCAGCGCTATAAATGCCTGTACTCATGCCAGGAAGTTCAAGGGAAGCGAGCGTTATCTGTTTGCGTCCAAAAGCCTTAATGACAAGGTGGCATCTCAGCTTGAACTTGAAAACCTGCTGCATGATGTAATCGATAATAACGAGCTTCAGCTCTATTATCAGCCCATTGTCAAGGCTCAGACAGGCCATGTTGCCAAGTTTGAGGCCCTGCTGAGGTGGAACAGCCCTGTTCTCGGAATGGTATCACCTGATAAATTTATTCCTGTAATGGAGCAGTCCGGGCAGATAGGGGCCGTGGGGGACTGGGTAATGTATAATGCCTGCCGGCAGTTAAGGGGCTGGCTGGATAAGGGGCTTGAGGTGGGTTCAGTTGCAGTGAATATATCGGTCCTTCAGCTTGATCAAACAAACCTGGCTCAGCGTATAGGAGAAATCCTTGAAGAGTTTGCCATAAAACCCCAGATGCTTGAGGTTGAGCTTACTGAAAACTCGTTTCTCGATATAAATGACAGGACTTTCAGTGTGATGAAACAGATATGGGACATGGGTGTCAGGTTGTCCATGGATGATTTCGGCACAGGTTACTCTTCACTTTCCTATCTGAATAAAATTCCTCTTTCTACATTGAAGATAGACAGATCGTTTGTTGCTGATATAAATAAGGATGAGAGCGCTGATAAACTTATTACCTCCATCATATCGCTGGCCCACGGCCTTGGCCTGGAAGTGGTGGCAGAGGGCGTGGAGGAAACTGAGCAGAGAGAATTTTTAACAGGGTTAGGGTGTGAATTTTTGCAGGGTTATTACTTCAGCAGGCCTGTTCCTGAATCTGAGGTTCCAGATATTCTGAGCAGTGGTCTGGTTATTAATGCATAGAATTCACACTGACTTATAGAGAAGTTGCGAATATTGAAGGTGTGCGGTGCGCACCATGCATGATAAAACAAGCGGAAATTTAAAGTGCTGGTCAGGGGGGGAAGGATGCAGCCTTTGTTTCAAAAAGTGGTGGAATCTGCCCGGCTTATTTCGTTGCCGGATATCTATTTCAGGCTAAAGGAGCTCATTGAGGCCCCTGATTTTTCAATGGCTGAGGTGGCGCTTCATGTGGGGCGTGATCCAGGTATGGCAGCACGCTTTCTGCAGGTGGTAAACAGTCCCCTTAATCGCAGGGCGCGTACAATTGATTCAGTGGTACAGGCTGTAAGTCTCCTTGGAATAAGCCAGGTGCATGACATTGTGCTGAGTGTCTCGGTTGCCAGGGCTTTTGAGGGCCTTAAAAATGATGTCATGGATATGAAAAAGTTCTGGAGTCACAGTGTATTCTGTGCTGTGCTCACCAGGGAACTGGCGCTTGAATGTGATCAGATTGAAAGTGACCGTTTCATAGTGATGGGGCTGCTCCATGATATTGGCCACCTTTTCATGTACCTTTCAATTCCAGAGGAATCTCAGGAAGCCATTATTGCGGCAGATCGGAAGCAAAGGCCTCTGTATCTTGTGGAAAGAGATATGCTGGGTTTTGATTATGCGCAAGTGGGCGGTTATGTGCTCAAGGAGTGGAATCTTCCTGAAAACCTGCAGACCACAACAGGGTTTCATCCTGAGCCGTCAAGGGCCGCGCAGTTCAAGATGGAGACCAGCCTCCTGCACATCTCCTCCCTGCTTGTGCAGGCGCAGGAAAAGGGCGGAAAATTCGGTGCAGGAGCGTTTGTGCCTGATCCTGTGGCATGGGAGTTGACCGGTCTTGAGGAGCAGCAGTGCGGTGCTGCGAGAGATAAGGCAGCCGAGGAGTTTACATCTGTGGTGGAGACCATTTTTTCTTTTTCCTAAATTGAGCGTTTCAAAATGTGGAAAATTGTTGTGTGAAAACGACTTTCCATGAGGGATGAGTAGTTACATCTGATGAAGATAAAGGTCAGTAAATTATACACGGTTCTGTTCCTGTTTCTGTTCATTTCGGCACTTTGCGTAACTGTTGCACAGGCTGAAACCACTCTTTATATGACTGTGGAACAGGCGCTGGTCAACCATCCCAAACTCAAGGCCCTTGCCTATAACAGTCAGGCCCTGGAATCTGAGCTCAAGCAATCCAGAGGCGCGTATTTCCCGTCGGTAGAGTTGATGCTGGGACAAGGTGTGGAACAGTACAGCAGCGAATACACACGGCGTCCTGATGCTGATCCAAGTAATTATGACTGGCAGTCACGCAGTGATGCAAGTCTCAGAGTGGTGCAGAAAATTTATGACGGCGGAGAAACAGGCAGTAAGGTGTCTGCCAGCAAGGCCCGCTTGAACTCCGGTAATTACAGGCTTATGGCTGCTGCCCAGTCTGTGGCGCTTGATGCAGTCACTGCTCATCTCACTGTGCTGCGTCAGAAGGAGCTGGTAGCGCTTGCAGAAAAAAATCTCAAATTTCACAGAGATATTTATAAATCTCTTTATGACCGCGCCCAGGCAGGGGCAGGCAGCATTGCAGACGTTCACAAGGTACAGGCCCGGCTTGCAATTGCGGAATCCATACTTTACCGCAGGAAGACGGAGTTCAGGCAGGCTGTGGATAATTATGAAAGGGTTGTGGGTACGTCTCCAGGAGATCTTGTGGTCCCTGCACTTCCAGGAAACCTTCCGAATTCACTTGAACAGGCCCTGCATACAATGGAAAGCGGCAATCCTGAACTCCTGCTGCTCGATGCGGATATAGCAGAGGCTGAGGCAAAACTGAAACTTGCCCGCACAAATTACATGCCCAGGGTGGACCTCGAATTAAGCAAGATGTACAACTACCATCTTGAAGGAGACAGGTCCTGGAGGGATGCAAATACTGCCATGGTATTCATGCGATGGAATCTGTTCAAGGGCGGGCAGGACAAGGCAGGTGTTGAGGCCGCTGCTTCCAGGAAGTCACAGACACTTTCAGGAAAAAGGGATAAGCTGCTTGAGCTTACAGAGGCGTTATCCTCTGACTATGAAGAGTTTGAGTCCCTTGCAATGCAGGAAAAGACTTTGAAGGAGGCGGCAAAATACAGTCTTAAAACACTGGATGCCTACTGGAAACAGTTTAATGTATCCCAGAGAAGTCTGCTTGATGTGCTTAGCGCGGAAACCGACAGTTTTCAGTCAGCAAGCCAGCTTGCATCAGTCAGTAAAAACAAGGTAATTGCAGCCTACCGAATTTTGAAGCTTCAGGGTAACCTGAGCGTATCAAGATGATATTGTCCTGCCCTGTTATTTGATTATCAGGGTTTCACCTGTCATTTCCGAAGGTTTCTTCATACCCATCATATCAAGGACAGTAGGTGCAACATCTGAAAGCCCCTTGCCATCCTTGAGCTTTACTGACTTGAGCCCTGAATCCCCTGATATAAGAATAAAGGGCACGGGGTTTGTTGTATGGCTGGTGCGCCACTCAGGTGTCTGATCCTCGGCGTTTCCGTGGTCTGCAAGCACCATGATGTCATATTCATTTTTCAGCCCGGCCTCAACGAGATCCCCCAGAGCAGTGTCCACAGCGGACACGGCCTTTTTGATTGCCTCCGGTATGCCCGTGTGCCCCACCATGTCTCCGTTAACAAGGTTTGTGACTATGAACTGGTATTTGTTGGCATTTATTTCCTGGACAAGCCGGTCACGAATTTCAAAAACGCTCATCTCCGGTTTCAGGTCATAGGTCTTGACCTTTGGGGAGTTGATGAGGATACGTTCCTCTCCTTCAAAAGGTTCCTCCCGCTGGCCGTTGAAGAAAAATGTTACATGCGCATATTTTTCTGTCTCGCTGATTCTGAGCTGTTTCAATCCCTGGGCGCTGATCACCTCACCAAGCAGATTTTTAAGTTGCTGTTCCCCAAAGGCGATCCTTGCATTCATGCCTGAGTAGAACTGAGTCATTGCCACAAACAGAATATCAAGGGGAGAACGCTCCCAGCCGGGGAATTCACTGTCAATCATTGCCCTGGTAAGCTGCCTTGTCCTGTCAGTACGGAAGTTGAAGAATATGAAGCTGTCGTGCGCGTGTATGCCGTCATAGCCCTGGGCAGCTCTCGGCACTATGAACTCATCCATCTCTTCTGCTGCATGGCATTTTTTTACCAGCTCAAGGGCATCTGTGAATCGCTCCTCGCACTCTGCATTTACAATGCAGTCATATGCCTTTTTGGTCCTGTCCCAGCGCTGGTCACGGTCCATTGCATAGAAGCGGCCGCTCACTGTGGCAATGCTACCAAAACCAAGGGAGGAGAGCTTTTCCTCAAGGGCTGTAATATGC
>WFRQ01000478.1 GCA_015486425.1 Deltaproteobacteria bacterium
GCAGTTGACATCATTGCCTGAAAGGAGATGTTTCCTATCTGGTTATACAGTATCTGATGAACATGGCCATGGAGTACAGTCACCTTTTTGAATGGCTTGAGAACTGCCTGCACCTTCTCCGCATCTTCTGTCCAGAAATTCCACGGTTTGAAAATCTTGTACAGAGGAGAGTGGGACATAACCACCACCGGTGTGTCCTTACTGACACCGGCAAGGTCCTTCTTCATCCACGCAATCTGTTCATCCTTCACCATGAAAGGAGAACCCTGTGGGTTATCAAGACGGGCCATCTGATGCATGCGCTCCTCCGGGGTCTTCCACTTGTTGAATGTCCAGTCATCATAGGTAAGGATGCTGTTGAGCACTACAAAGTGTACGCCCTTGTGATCAAAACTGTAATAGAGCTTGCTCACCTTTTCAGACCAGTACTTTCCAAGGTCCAGGTAGTAGTCGTGCTCCCCTATTACCCACTTTACCGGGTACCTGAGCTTTGACATGATCTCAAGCCCATGGTCTATCTCTTCCCTCTTGCCAAGCTGTGCCAGGTCGCCGCCGAATATCACAAAATCCGGCCTGGGGCTCATGAAATTCACCTCGGTTACCGCGCGCTTAAGCCCCTTGTCAAAGTTCCTGACAAAGTCACTGCCCTTGATATGAGTCAGGTGTGAATCAGACACATAGGCTACTGTAAAATTCTCCGCGCTATCCGCACCCCAAGAAAATTCAACAAGACTCAGCGGTGCTGCTGCCGCCGCGCCTATCATGCCTGTGGCCTTCAGAAAACCGCGCCGTGTTATTCCTTTTTTCATAACTGCTGCTCCTTATTGTAAAACGCTGAATTTAAGGGGTTGTCCAAAAATAAGTTGGATGATAGCGCGCTCAGATTTAGGTCAGGCTGAGTTGAACTGATTGAGCAAAACCGCAGGCGTAGCCGGGCTACGTTGAGGATTTTGTGATTGAAGTTCAGCTCAGGATGGCCTGAAGATGAGATGCGAAATCGGTAAATTATTTTTGGACAGCCCCTAAAACCACAAGGGGAAGATGCCATACATTTATAATTCGAGGGAATCATTATGAAAAGCTATTACAAGGAACTGTGGTACGAAGTGCCCACACGCAGGGCATTCATCAATATAACTCCCCAGGTCGAGAAGTGCCTTCGAGAAAGCGGCATACAGGAAGGGCTCTGCCTGGTAAATGCAATGCACATAACCGCATCTGTATTCATCAATGACGATGAATCCGGACTGCACCATGACTACGAGGTATGGCTTGAAAAGCTGGCGCCGCATGAACCGGTGTCCCAGTACAGACACAACGGCTTTGAAGATAATGCCGACGCTCACATGAAACGCCAGATCATGGGACGTGAAGTTGTGGTGGCTGTTACTGAAGGCAAACTCCATTTTGGGACATGGGAACAGATTTTCTATGGAGAGTTTGATGGCCGCAGGCGCAAAAGGGTACTGGTAAAAATTATTGGTGAATAGGTCTGTGCCTGAATATTTTACCAAACACATCTCCCGCTGCATCCTGGTCTTAATGCTGACGGTGCTTTCCTGGATTGTCGCGCTGCCCTGCCTGTGCGCCGCACGCTCGCTGTCTCTGCTGCAGCCCTATGATGTGGCGGTTGTTGTAAACACTGCAAATCCCCACAGCAAGACTCTTGCGCTTTACTACATGCAGAAACGCTTCATTCCATGGCGTAATCTCATTGCAGTGGAGACCGTAAAGGGCGAGAGCTGCTCAAGGGCAGAATATGAAACGACCATAGCCATGCCGGTAAGAACTGCGCTGGAAAATCTGAACGCAGACAGGGCAGGTATTCGATGTCTTGTGCTCATGTACGGGATTCCGCTTAAAATCAGGCAGGGAAAGGTTAACCCTGAGGACAATGCACGCATAACTGAACTCAGGAAAAGAAAAAAACATCTTGATGAAGAGATCAAAAACGCTGAATCCTCAGGAAAGACAGACACGAAGCATAAGGAACTTGCAGCAGAGCGTAGAATCGTAAGGCAGGAGCTAAACAACCTGAACAGACGCAACACAAGGGCCTCAG
The DNA here is from genome assembly GCA_015486425.1 of Deltaproteobacteria bacterium. GTDB lineage: Bacteria > Desulfobacterota > Dissulfuribacteria > Dissulfuribacterales > QOAL01 > S144-17. Next base: position 2,063 of record WFRQ01000478.1, read on the forward strand.
TTGATTCGGAGCTCTCCCTTGTGCTTGCCGGAAAATATCCGCTGGCAGGCTGGACTCTGAATCCGCTTTTCCCCTCATATCAGGAAAACGAAAAATCTGCTCTGAAAAGCAGGGACATCATTATGGTAAGCAGGCTTGACGGTCCTGACCCCGCAACTGTGCGGCGTATCATCGATGACTCGGTTGCAGC